>RZYT01000259.1 GCA_009930195.1 Spirochaetia bacterium
CGTCGTCGTTGACGAAAAAGCAAGCGTGAGGAAATAAATGGGCCAGAAAGTTAATCCTATTGGACTCCGTCTTGGAGTCAACAAGACCTGGAAGTCCAAGTGGTATGTGGACCCCAGGGAGTATGCGGACACCCTGCATGAAGATCTGAAGCTGAGAAAGGCTTTGGTTGAATGCCCGGAAGTCCAGGGTGCTGAGATTTCGGATGTGGAAATCATCCGCAAGCCGCAGCGCATTACGATCGTGATCACCACCAGCCGCCCCGGTATCATCATTGGTAGCAAGGGTGCGAATGTTGAGAAGCTGGGCGCACGCCTGCAGAAGCTTTCCAACAAGAAGGTGCAGATCAAGATCAAGGAGATCAAAAAGCCTGAGGCTGACGCCCAGCTGATCGCCATGAACGTTGCCAAGCAGCTCGTGTCCCGCGGTTCTTTCCGCAGAGCTATGAAGACTGCTGTTTCCAAGGCAATCCAGAGTGGTGCCCAGGGTGTGAAGATCCGGCTCTCCGGTCGTATCGGTGGTGCAGAAATTGCACGCTCTGAGTGGATGAAGGAAGGACGTGTTCCTCTTCACACCCTCCGCAGCGACATCGATTACGGATTTACCACTGCTAACACTACCTTTGGTGTCATTGGCGTCAAGGTATGGGTTTTCAATGGTGAGATCTACGATCGTGCAGTCAAAGAAGACGCCGGTGGGCTGGTAAGAAAGCCCAGCAAGAACGAAGGCGTTGAGGCAAGGAGTTAGTAGGCCATGCTTAGTCCAAAGAGAATCAAATACAGAAAGAAACAGCGTGGCACCACCGATGGTGTTGCACACCGCGGTAATACCATTGCTTTCGGTGAGTTCGCTTTGCTCGCGCTTGAGCCGAAGTGGATCACCAACCGCCAGATTGAGGCAGCTCGTATCGCCATGACCCGTCACATCAAGCGTGGTGGTAAGGTATGGATCAGGATTTTCCCTGACATGCCCTACACCAAGAAGCCTGCTGAAACCAGACAGGGTAACGGTAAGGGTTCCCCCGAAGGGTGGGTCGCCGTGGTGAAGACCGGGGCTGTGATGTTCGAGATGGGTGGCGTAAGCGAAGAATTGGCCCGTGAAGCATTGACGCTTGCTGCGTCGAAGCTTCCGATCAAGACAAAGTTTGTCGCCAGAAGGGAAGTGGAGTAAGAGTATGAAGAATTCATATACAGATTTGACCCTTGATGAGCTGGTAGCCAAGAAGGAACAACTTCATAAGGAGTACTTTGACCTTCGCATGGGCAGGGTGCTCGGGCATGTGGAGAATCCGCTGGCTGTTCGTACCATCAGGAGGAACATCGCTCGTGTGAATACCCGCATTCGCGAATATGAGCTCGGAATCCGGAAAGCGGCAAAGTAAGGGAGAGCGATTCAGATGGAAGTTAACAAGAAGAGTTTTACCGGCCAGGTGGTCAGTGACAAGATGGATAAGACGATTGTCGTCGCCATCTCCTCCAGAAGGCTGCATCCCCTGTACAAGAAGTATGTGACCACCACCAAGAAGGTGAAGGCACATGATGAACGCAACGAGGCCAATATCGGCGACACCGTGCGTGTTGTTGAAAGCCGCCACATCAGCAAAGACAAGTGCTGGCGTCTCGTGCAGATCGTCGAGCGCGCTCGGTAATAGGAGAAAGACGATATGGTACAGATGCAGACGTATTTGAATGTAGCGGACAACAGTGGTGCCAAGCAGGTGCAGTGCATCAAGGTTCTTGGCGGCAGCCACCGGTATGTAGCCGGCGTTGGTGATATCATCGTCGTTGCTGTGAAGAACGCACTGCCCCACGGCGCCATCAAAAAGGGTGACGTCATGAAGGCAGTCATTGTTCGTACGAAGAAGGAATACCGTAGACCTGACGGTACCTATATCAGGTTCGATGACAACGCATGCGTTATCATCGATGCCAACAATAACCCGCGCGGCAAGCGCATCTTCGGGCCCGTAGCAAGAGAGCTGCGTGACAAGTACATGAAGATCGTTTCTCTCGCGCCGGAAGTGTTGTAGGAGTGTGTGCACATGAAGCTTAAAAAGAACGACACCGTACTGATTATTGCAGGTAAGGACAAAGGAAAGACCGGCAAGATCGTTAAGGTAGACCGTGAGAAAGAAAGGGTCGTCGTCCAGGGTGCCAACATGGTCAAGAAGACCATGAAAAAGAAGAATCCGCAGGATAAGGGCGGCATTATGGAAATCGAGGCAGCAATCCACGTTTCCAATGTTGCGTACGTCACCAGCAAGGGTGAGCCTACCAGGATCGGGTACAAGTTTGATGAAAGCGGCAAGAAAGTCCGCTATGCCAAGAAAACCGGGGAAGTAATCTAATGGAAAAATTTGTACCAAACCTCAAAACAAAATACCTCGAGACAGCAGCTCCGGCTCTGTTCAAGGAACTTGGCTATTCCTCCAAGATGCAGGTCCCTGCCCTCGAAAAGATTGTCGTCAGTGTTGGTGTCGGTGAAGCAATTGTAAACAAGAAGCTTCTCGATGCAGCGGTGAAAGAGCTTGAGCAGATCACCGGCCAGCATGTACTGAAGACCAAAGCCAGAAAGTCCATTGCTAACTTCAAGGTCCGTGAGGGTCAGGAGATTGGCGCCATGGTTACCCTTCGTGGTGACAACATGTGGTTCTTCCTGGAGAGGCTGATCAGCATCGCCCTTCCCCGTGTCAAGGACTTCAAGGGTGTAAAGCCCAATGCCTTTGATGGTCATGGAAACTATTCGCTTGGCGTCACCGAGCAGATTATTTTCCCGGAAATCGACTTCGATAAGATCGAGCGTGTCAGCGGCTTCAACATCGCCATTGTTACGACCGCGAAGACCGATGAAGAAGGCTACGCCCTGCTTGAAAAGCTTGGCATGCCCTTCAGCAAATAAGGGTGGAGACATATGGCAAAGAAATCAATGATCGTAAAGGCCAATAGGGAGCCCAAGTTCAGTACCAGACACGTCAATCGCTGCAGAGTTTGTGGCAGACCCCGTGGCTATATGCGCCAGTTCGATATGTGCAGGATCTGCTTCCGCAAATTGGCAAGTGAAGGCCAGATTCCTGGTGTTACCAAATCCAGTTGGTAGGAGAGAAAAATGGCTGTAAGTGATCCA
>RZYT01000040.1 GCA_009930195.1 Spirochaetia bacterium
CGCTACCGGGAGCACTACATTCTCTTTCCCGTGGCGTTCCGTTCGCTTGCACCGAACGAGCAGGCGAGGGAGAACCCAGCCTTGCGTGGAGTCTTCTCCACCATCACCGGGAGCCTGGACCAGCAGGAGCTGGAACAGATCTTTTCGGTGCTTCCCTTGGATATTGCCTTCATCGACCGTGATGACCGGGTTAAGTTTTATTCAGATCCCCCGCATCGCATCTTTCCCCGCAGCCCGCAGGTGATCGGACGGCTCGTGCAAAACTGCCACCCACCCAAGAGTGTCGGCACCGTACAGGCCATCCTCGACTCCTTCAAGGAAGGAAGGGAGGATACCGCCGAGTTTTATTTGCATATGCAAGGGAAGTTCGTCCACATCCAGTACTACGCAGTGCGTAGTATGGATGGTTCATATCTAGGTACCTTGGAGGTTACCCAGGATGCTACTCACCTCAGGAATCTGAGCGGGGAGAAGCGTCTTTTGTAGCAAGATAGCTTTCGATAAGGGAGGAACAGGAGTTCTCTTCTGCCTTGAGGACGCCCATTTCACGTACCGCGTTTTCCGCTGAGTCTGAAGCGTGGGCGGCGTTTACGCGGATGTTCGAGCCGAATTCTCGGCGAATCGTTCCTGCTGCGGCCTTGTTCGGGTCGGTTGCCCCGAGAATGGTTCGGATCTTCTGTACGGCATCCTTGCCCTCATAGACCAGTACCATGCACTTGACCAGACCAGGCTTATCCAGGTCTTCAGCCTTGCAATCGCTGGGCTTGATGCCTGCCATGAACTCAACGATGCGCTCAAACTGCTCTTCGCTGTACATGTCGCCGAAGCTTGTGGTCATGATATCCTGAAGCTGGGCATTCAGATGCACATTGAACTCATGTTCAAGCAACTCACGAGCCTGCATGCCATAGATGGGAGCCAGTTTGGCTTTCAATCCATCCTTGGTGGGGCCGTAGAACTGCAGGGCTTGGTTGACCGACATCTTGAGCACTTTGATGCCCACGATTCTCAGCCCGCTGCGGGAGAACATGTCAATGATCATGCCAGGGCGGGAAGATGCGTACTTCCAGTTGTCCGGCTTGATGATGACCAGGGTACGCTCGACATCAGCATAGTACTCTGCAGGCCTGTTCACGATGATGTTGCCCTGCTTGCCTAGCCAGGTGTTGAAAAGACTGAGGGTTGCATCAGCTTCTTCCTGTGTCTGGGCGGTGATGACTGCAGGCTCAAAGTACCGGACCTCGTTCTGGCTTTCATCGGTGAAAATCAGGTCGGCATAGGTATCGCGGATGGACTCGCCGATAACGGTTTCCACGCTTTTGGTCTCTTTCTGGAACGATCCAACCACATTTGCCAGTTGCTCACAGGGGTTTTCGCCCTTGAACAACAGAAGCAGCGACCGATGGCGAACTCCACCGGAGGGGCCCATGCTCTGTTCGATGTAACTGGAAAGCAGATCCGAGATCTTGAAACCTTCGTCTTTTTTGCGGGTCTTGATGACGTTTGCATACGCTTGGGCTATCTGTTGGTCCATGGCTATCATCTGTACGCCAACCAGCTCCAAGGAGATACGGGAGAGAAGTCTGGAGAGAACCCCACCGGTCCTGCTTTTCGCGACCGTATAGGGGGTGACCAGAACATACGATAAGGACTGTTCCATGAGCAGCCTCCTTCTAAGATGTCTGTATGACGTATCCTACAAGGCTCGGACTGCTTTTGTCCATTAGGTTACGGAGAAAGGAACTAAAATACTTCAATTTGACAAGACTTCATCGTTTCCAAAGCGGCGAGATGCCTGGCAGGGCTTGAGCCGGCACAACTGGAACCTATGACCCGTACAGGGAGTTCTGGGCGCATCGCCTTGATGAGCAACGCGTTCGACACCACACAGATATCGGTGCAGACACCGATGAGCACCACTTGGGAAAGCTCGGTTTCCTGTGCTATCCATGTGGCAAGGGCAACCGAGCCGAACGTGGGTTTTTCAAAGGCCTTGGCGTTCTTGAGCAAGGGCTTCAACTCCTCTACAAGCTCGTGTCCCTCGCTTCCTGCCATGCAGTGCTCGACCGGAAGCGCCTTGCCCTCCTGGGTTTTCAGGTAATCGTCAGCGTGGGTATCCAGGGTATAGGCAAGCCGGCCGTCCCACTGCAGGATCGTCTCGCGCACCTTCTCGACAACAGCCTGTGCCTCAGCGGACCCCAGGCTTCCTGTCACAAAATCCTTTTGCATGTCAATGACGACCAGCAGCTTGTCAGAATGAGGTCTTGAAGAGTCCGTGGACATTGCAGTAGGCATATACATCTCCATGTTCCTTGTCGGTGAACACCGCAGTTGCGCTGCTCCCGCTCTTGATGTCGCTTCGACGTACTGTTTGCTTGGTCACAAACAGGATGCAGGTGATCTGGTGCTCAGGACTCTGTGGATGGGGCTTGGAGCCCACTTCCACATACAAGAGGCCGTTGCGGTGTTTGAGAAGCGGTACGTGGTACTCATCCCCCTCTCCTTCCTTCTTGCTGACCAGAAGTTCCATACTCTGTCCGCAACAGGTCAATGAGTGCCCACCGTTGTCGATGAGTTCCACCAGGGATTTGCAGACCGGGCATCGGTAGAAAAGCAGTTTCTTCGCCATAGGTTCTCCTCCCTCTAGGGTACTAAGGATCCGCCAAAGAGGGAAGGGGTGTGGAGTGTTTGCAAACTTGCTGACTATTCATGGTCTTTGCACACTTTTCTCATACTTTGGGCGTAGGGTGAGCCCATCAACGTTCCCACTATGGAGGAAACACATGAAAAAAGTATTGATGGTTACCATTCTGGCACTTGCCGTTGCAAGTTTGTATGCTGGGGGAAAGAGTGAACAGGCTCCCCAGACCGAAAGCGGTCTTGCCTGGATCGAAGAGGGCAGCATCCACGGGCTTCCGTTGGTCAATCCTCTCAAGGTAACGGGAAATATCATCACTGCAGGAAGCAGCACCGTCTATCCGCTCTCCGAGCGCATGGCCGAGCGTTTCAAGGAAGAAGGATACAGCGGCGTCATCACGATCGATTCCATCGGCAGTGGTGCAGGGTTTGAGCGTTTCACGGTTGCCGGTGAGTCCGACATCGCCAACGCAAGCCGTGCGATCAAGGCAAAGGAAATCGAAGCAGCAAAGACCATCGGCAGGACACCCATCCAGTTCCGTGTCGGCACCGATGCCCTGGCTGTGGTGGTGAGCAAGGCGAACACCTTTGCAAAGAATGTCACCAAGGAAGAACTTGCCCGCTTGTTCAGCACGGCAGCCACTTGGAAGGACGTGAACCCCGCTTGGCCGAATGAGCCGATCCAGCGCTTCATCCCCGGCACCGACAGCGGCACCTTCGACTACTTTGCCGAGGAAGTGTTCAAGAGCAATCCCGAACCATTGCTCTCTGCAAAGAACCTGCAGCTCAGTGAGGATGACAACATCCTGGTACAGGGAATCAAGGGCAGTCCCTACGCCGTCGGATTCTTCGGATACGCCTACTATGCGGAGAACGAATCTTCCCTGAACATCCTCAGCATCAACGGGGTCGAGGCAGTCAAGGCGAATGTGGACAACAACACCTATCCGCTGGCCCGTCCGCTCTTCCTCTACAGCGATGCACAGGTGATGAGAAACAAACCCCAGGTTGCAGCCTTCATCGACTTCTACCTCAGCTATGTGAATGAGGAAGTGATCAAGGTCGGATACTTCCCCGCCAGTGAAGAAGACATCGATACGGGCAGGAAGCTCTGGCTCGAGGCCATGCAAGGTACGTATTGAGTCCATCGAATGGGAAGGACCGCGGGCCGGAGGGCCTGCGGTCTCTTCGCCTATGAAAAGGTATGATAGATGATGCAACATGTGAAGAACCATCCGTTTGGCAAGAAACACCGTCCCCATGAAGTAATCATAGAGACACTGCTGTTTCTGTTCGCTCTCTTCTCCATTCTGATCACCGTCGGGATAGCGTTCATCCTTGTGCGGGAGTCCTTTCTTTTCTTCGCCGACCCCAAGGTTGATCTCATAGGCTTTCTGACCGGAAAGATCTGGCAGCCGATGATCGGGCTGTTCGGCTTTTTGCCCCTTCTGAGTGCAACGCTCACCACCAGCCTCATTGCAATGCTTCTGGGAATTCCCCTCGGCTTGTTTGTCGCCATCTACCTGGCAGAGTATGCCAGCGACCGGGTGCGGGGCTTTCTGAAACCCACCCTTGAGGTGCTTGCCGGGATTCCCACCATTGTGTACGGCTACTTCGCCCTGACCTTCATGACCCCGTTGCTGCGCTCGATTTTCGGCGAGAGCAGGGTGGACATCTACAATACTGCCAGTGCAGGGCTTGTCATCGGGATCCTGGTGCTTCCCATGATAGCCACCATGGCTGAGGATGCGATCACGTCGGTACCGAAGGACCTCAGGCTCGCTGCATACGCCCTTGGGGGTACGAGCATCGAGACCACCTTCAAGGTGGTGATACCTGCATCTCTCAGCGGCTTGTCCGCGACCTTCCTGCTTGCCCTCTCCCGGGCCATAGGGGAGACAATGGTCGTAGCCCTTGCGGCAGGGGCAGGACCGAATCTTACGGCCAACCCATTCAAGGCGGCCGAGACCATCACCGGGTACATCGTGCGCATAAGCGGTGGGGATGTGAGTTACAACTCAGTGGATTACAACAGCATCTTTGCCTTAGGCCTGGTGCTCTTTGTGATCACCTTCACCCTCAACCTCATTTCGCGCAAGATCTCGGGCCTCTTCCATCAGGAGTATGATTGATATGCTAAGTGAAACATTGTTTGGAACCGATGAGATGATGACCTCACTCATGCAGAAAAGAAAGACCAGTGGTGTGGTATGGAAGGTAGTCTTTCTCTTTTCCACCTCCCTTGCCATCCTGTTCCTCCTGCTGTTGCTCGTCTCGGTGATCGACTCGACCTTCGGCTATGTGGCGGTGCGCAATGAGGTGGAGCCTCATCAGCTGGTTGAAGGAAAAGCTGAGGTCAGTGAATTCAGCCGAATCGAGCTTGAATCGGTGCTGCAAGAGCACCTCTCGTCCGGCATCCTCCGGCGGGTCATCCATGAAAAACCCTTGGAAGAGCGGTCGGATAAAGACCTGGTCTCCCTTGCAGAGCAGTACGTGATCAAGCCGAGTGTGGTACGGTCGTGGGGCTTGGGTGACTCCTTGCTCGACCAGAATAGCATTGGGGCCTTCATGGCTGCGAACGAAGGCTTGCACCTGAGTTTCAGAAGCTGGATCAACTGGTCGTTCTTTGTTTCGGACCAGTCGGCCAACCCCCTGAATGCAGGGGTGCGTACCGCCTTTCTGGGATCGCTGTGGATCATCATGATAACCTTCTTTTTTGCCTTTCCCATCGGGGTGGGCGCTGCCATCTATCTTGAGGAGTATGCCCAGGACAACAAGCTCAACCGCCTGCTGCAGCTGAACATCTTCAACCTCAGTGCCGTTCCTTCCATCATCTACGGGCTTCTGGGCCTCGCAGTCTTTGTCCGGAGCATGGAACACATCACCAGCGGTTCCTTTCTCAGCTCCGTTGCTGACACGACAGCAAATGGACGGACCATCCTCTCCGGTGGCCTTACCCTTGCCCTTCTGGTGCTCCCCATCATCATCATCAACACCCAGGAGGCCCTGAAGGCAGTCCCCGACTCCTTGAGGATGAGCAGTTACGGGGTGGGGGCGACGAAGTGGCAGACCATTGCAAGCCATGTGTTGCCTGCAAGCATCGACCGCATCCTCACCGGTACCATCCTGGCCCTGAGCAGGGCGTTGGGCGAGACCGCACCGCTTGTGGTCATCGGCGCCTCGACCTTCATCAGTGTCGACCCGTCGAGCATTTTCTCCAAGTTCACCACCTTGCCGATCCAGATCTACCAATGGTCTGCCAGACCGCAGGGGGCGTACCGAAATGTTGCAGGGGCTGCGATCATCACCCTCTTGCTCCTGCTGATGGCGATGAACAGTTTTGCCATCATCATGCGTGACAAAATTTCCAAGAAAAAAAGGATGGAATCATGAATACCACCAACCTTGCCGAGGCTTTGCCTCATCTGTACGAGAAGAGCCAAGAGCAGAAGACCATCATTGAGCTGAAGGATGTGAACATCTATTACGGCAGCTTCCAGGCGGTGAAACAAGCATCGCTGGAGATCTACGAGCACCAGGTGACCGCCTTCATCGGGCCCTCGGGCTGTGGAAAGAGTACGGTGCTGCGCAGCATCAACCGGATGAATGACATGATCCGTGGTGCACGCATCGAAGGAAGTGTCCGTTTTCACGACCACGACCTCTATGCAGCTGATGTCGATCCCGTCCTCATCAGGAGGAAAATCGGGATGGTCTTCCAAAAGCCGAATCCCTTTCCCAAGTCCATCTATGAGAATATCGCATGGGGGGCAAGAATCAACGGATTTCGGGGAGACTATGACGAACTGGTGGAGACGAGCCTCAGGTCGGCAGCCCTGTGGGACGAGGTGAAGGACAAGCTCAAGCAGAATGCGCTGCGCCTCAGTGGCGGCCAACAGCAGCGGCTGTGCATTGCCAGGACCATCGCGGTCCAGCCGCAGGTCATTCTCATGGATGAGCCGGCTTCCGCCCTGGACCCCATAGCGACGGGCAGGATAGAGGAGCTCATTCTCGAGCTGAAGAACTCCTACACCATCATCATCGTGACACACAACATGGGGCAGGCATCCCGCGTTTCCGACCATACCGCTTTCTTCATGGTTGATGAGAAACGGCAAGGCTATCTTGAGGAGTATGCTCCTACCGAGCAACTCTTTCTGAACCCGGGGCACAAGAAGACGGAAGAGTATATCTCAGGCAAATTCGGTTGATCGAAAGGAAGAGACAGATGGAAACTACAAAGACAAGTATGTTGGATGAAAAGATGCATTTCTTCCAGGAGATGCTCATCCAGATGGTGAACAGGGTGGAGGAAGCTATCTATCAGGCACAGCATGCATTCCGCAACCATGATGTGGAGTTGGCGAGAAAGGTCATGGAGAACGACTGGTTCATCGATCAGCTCCAGGAGATGATCGAGAACGACGGGGTGCGCCTGCTGGTCAGTGAGGCTCCGTACGGTCACTATATGCGTCATATCATTGCCGGCATCAAGATCGTGGGGTCACTGGAGCGGATGGGCGACCATGCCGCACATCTGGCAAAGATGGCCAGCACAGACAAGGAGCCCGAGGATTTCATGCCCTACGTGGAACGCATCAGCAAGATGGCGTTGCTCGGTGCGACGATGACGCGCATGGCTGTTGAGGCATTCATCGATGTGAAGTCCGAGAAGGCCATGGAAGTGGCGCATATGGATGACCAGATGGATGAGCTTCGTGATACGATGAATCATGATTTGTTTGCGCTCAAGCCCACCTCAGAGAAGGAGATGGAGCGTATTCTCAATCTCTTCTACCTGACCAAGGAGATGGAGCGTTTCGGCGATCATGTGACCACCATCTGCAGGTGGATCGTGTACATGGAGCGTGGGCAGAAACCCCACCTCAATGGACCGAAGAGGATGTAAGGTTCAGGAACGCGTGTACAGTGCAGTGCTGCGTTCCTGCATGCTTGAAAGCTCCTTGCTTGCCCTGGGAAGGGTAAGGGTGAATGTGCTTCCCTTCCCGAGCTCGCTCTGTACAGAGACCGACCCGTTGTGCACCGCCGCGATGTGCTTGACGATGGAAAGGCCAAGGCCGGTTCCCCCTTGGCGGCGACTGCGGGCGGTGTCGACCCGGTAGAACCGTTCAAAAATACGGCTTTGGTCTTCCAGCGGAATGCCGATGCCGGTGTCACGAACCCGCATCACCACTTCCTTCTGGCCAACCTCAATGTCAAGCTGGACAACAGAACCGCTTTCCGAGTACGTCAGGGCATTGATGAGCAGATTGGTCAGCGCCTGCACTACCAGCATGCCGTTCACGAACAGCTCAAGCTCCTCGGGGTTGGAGAGATGGACAATCAGGTTGCTGCCTTTTTGCTGGAACCGGTAGGAACACTGTGCTTCCGTCTCGGCAATGATCTGAGATGCGGGTACCCAGCTCATCGATGGCTTTGCCTGTTGTTGTTCCAGACTGGAGAGCAGCAGCAGGTCTTCCACGATGTGCTGCATGTTGATGGCCTGGCGGTTGATGATCTGGCTGAAATGAATGATGTCGGCCTTCTCCTGCGATCCGGCAAGGGCCTCGGCAAATCCTGCGATGGAAGTGATGGGTGTCTTCAGCTCATGACTGACATTGGCCACGAAATCCTTGCGGATCTGCTCGAGACGCTTCAGCTCGGTCATATCGTTGATCGAAAGCACCACCCCCACACGTTGGTTTGCAGAAGCGTGGATGGAAAGTCCTGTGATGTGCAGCGAGCGGGTCTTGCTGCGCCCAACCACCTGTGCCGTTTCCCCGAACAGATGGCCGTGTTGGCTGATGGACAACTCATGGATCTGGTCATCCTGCAGGCACTCCGAGCAGAGGCTGAGCAGTTGGGAGGATGAGACGATCTGGCTCAACCTCCGGCCCGTCAGTTTGTCGGTGGAGAAGAGCCTGGCTGCTTCCTTGTTGGCGACCTTGACCATGAGATTGCTGTCCAGGAGGATGATCGCCTCGCTGAGGCTGTCGAGTATCGCCTCAAGCTGGTTCTTGCCAGCCTCAACCTCTTCCATCTTTGAGCGCACCGTCTGTGCCATTTCCTGCATGGTGATGGAGAGGTCGGTCAGTTCCTGGGGCCCGTCTATCCGGGCATGGGCTTTCAGGTCTCCCTGTGCATATTTGTCTGCAAGGCCCTTGAGTTGTCTCATTCCCTTGGTGAGCATGGTAACGCTCAATGCCGTGATCAAAAGACAGAGCGCAAGCAGAAGCGCAAGACCGGAGAAGAAGAGCCTCTGATAGCGTTGGTGATATGCATCGAGTTGGACCAGTGTCTTGGAGAGCCTGAGTACCGAAAGCTCAGGATGGCCTTCCAGGCGAAGGGCATAGTAGAGTACCGGCAGTTGCTCGGTGGTGCTGGGTCGCTCGCTGATGCCCCTGCCGCTGAGCAAAGCGCTCTGGATCTCCTCGCGGTAGAGGTGGTTGTTCAGGTCCGCTATGGGGTAGTCCGAGTCATAACGGACCACACCCTCAGCATTGATGAGGGTGATTCTCGTTCCCGTTGCCTGTGCGTAAGAGGAAAATACGGGTTCGGTCCACGCTTGGCTGTTCTCGTGCAGGAGCGTGGAGAGATAGGCCGAATGGTTTGCAAGTTCGACATACGTGCTCTCCCGCAAGGTGGTGGAGAACGAGCGGTTTGCAATCCACATGCTGCCCAACAGGGAGAGCAGGAGGATGAGCAGGGTGGCCAGGGTAAGGCGGGAACGTATGCTTCTGAAGTTCATAGCATCACTGTAGCAAGGTTGGAAACAGAAAGACAAGAAATTCACCCGCTTTTCATGGTTTTCTCACATATTTGCAACGGCTTTCTTCTTTCCCTGTTTCATGCTATGGTCAAGGGATAATCGCAATACGAGGTAGTATATGTATTTGAATGTGCAGGAGAAGGATCCTGCCTTTCTCTTTGAGACACCCTTGCTCCACCAGAGTTTCTTCTGGTCACAGGTTAAGCAAACCCAGGGGTATGAGACCAAGGCATTTGACATGAAGACCAGGATCAGCGACCTGAAGCGGGAGACTGGATCAGCATTCCTGCTTGATGATTTGTTGGTTCAGCTGATTCCTGTCAATCGTCACCAGACCATCGGCTATGTACCCTATGGTCCTGTCCTCAGTCCGCTGGAGGACCGGATGGGGATCTTCCTTGAAGAGCTGTCCATGAACCTTCGCGAACGGCTTCCCGACCACTGCATCCTGCTTCGCTACGATCTGCCGTGGAAGAATGTCTGGGAGGAGGATGACCTGAGTCTCGAACTACAGAACCTGCGACTCAATTGGGGGACCAGCACCAAGGCGCTCAGGCGTTCTGTTTCCAATCAGCTGCCCAGCGACACCATGCTCATCGACCTCACTCCCACCGAAGAAGAGATTCTTGCGCGCATGCATCCCAAGACGCGCTACAATATCCGGCTTGCCCTCCGCAAGGGGGTGCAGGTGCGCCAAGTCGGCCATGACCATCTTCTGACCTTTTACGAACTGTACAAGGAGACGTGTGAGCGCAACCATATCCAGTTGCACAAGCTCTCCTTCTTTGAGGCGCTGTACGGGCCGGAGGATGAGAGTGCCTCTGCAACCCTGCTGATGGCTTTTCTGGACCAGACCCCTCTCAGTGCAATGTTTCTCAGCCGCAGTGCCCACCGTGCCACCTATCTCTATGGGGCTTCGTCCTCCTCACTGCGCAACAGCATGAGCACCTACGCCCTGCAATGGAGTGCCATCCAGCTGGCAAAGAGCTGGAATTGCAGCGAGTATGACTTGTTCGGGGTCTCCCCCACATCATCGAAGGACCATCCGATGAGCGGGCTCCACTCCTTCAAGAAAGGTTTTGGCGGCAATCTGCTCCACCGAATGGGATGCTGGGACTATGCCTTCAAACAGGAAGAGGCCGACCTGCTCTTTGCCCATGAAATGGTGGAAGAAGGGTATCACCTGCGCTGAAACAGCACCTCAACCTCTCCTCCGCAGATCATGCCGAGCGCCCCGGCTTTCTCGGCATTGAGTGAGAACTTCTGGATGTGGTCCTCCAGCTGGGTGTTTTCCGCCATGTGGTGGAGTGCACGTATGACTTGTGCCTCAATGACTCCGCCGCCCACGGTTCCTGCAAGCGAGCCATCAGCGAAGCGGACCAGCTGGAAACCGATCTCGCACGGAGCCGAGCCTCTCTTTGCCACTATCCTGGCAAGGATATGGCTTTCTCCTGTTGCCTGGCGAAGTAGGATCTGTTGGTCCAGGCGGACACTGCTCTTGCTGAGGCGGTAATGCGCTATGATCTGGCCGAGGATTGCAAGCGCTATCTCGCTTGCGGTGACCGCATTGATGTCCAAGCCTATCGGGGCGTGTACGCCAGACAGCTGCTCTTGGGAGAATCCATCCCGGGTGAGATTGGAAAAGGTCTTCGCTATCTTGGCTCTGCTGCCGATCATGCCGATGTAGGAGTGGGGGAGGGCAAGGGTACCGCGCAGGCAGAGCTCATCGTAGGCGTGGCCACGGGTGGTGATGATGAAGTAGGGGCGTATCCAGGGGTGTTCGGCAGCGAGCACCTCTTCATACGCGGCGCATATGCAGTGAGCCTCGGGAAAGCGTTCCGTGTTGCAGTACTCCTGCCTGTCATCGATGATGGTGATCGAGTGTCCCAGCCTGACTCCCATGTGATACAACTCAAGGCCGATGTGCCCCCCACCGAAGATGACCAGTTGCACTTCGCAACCCAAGGTCTCTTCCAGCACCTGCCCGTCGGAAAAGGGAAGGGCAGATGCATCGGTGGCCGCAAGCAATTGCCCGCTTGCAAAGATGGCTTCCTTTCCTGCATCGGGAGCACTGAGACACGTGCGACGCAGTACATCTGTGCGCTTCAGTGTTTCAAGCAGTGTCTGATAATACGCTTTTTGGTTCATGGTTCAATCCTTATGTACGGGAAAGCACTGTCTGCAGTGCGTTGATGGTCTCATCAATCTCATCCTCGGTTGTTGCATACCCGGGTGAGAATCTGACGGTTCCTGTGTGCAGGGTGTGCATCGTGCTATGGGCAAGCGGGGCACAGTGCAACCCCACCCGTGTCTCGATGCCCCACTCCTGGCTGAGTGCAAAGGCAATGTGTGCATTGTCGGCATTCGGCACGTCGATGCTGATGGTGGCGGTACGATCCTCGATGTGGTTGGAGCCGATGACACGCACACGCTTCTCCTGCAGAAGGTACTGCAGCAACCGGTCGGTCATTCTCTTGGCCTGCTCTCCTTGGTCAAATTCCAGGGCTTTGCCAAGGCCCAGGATGCCGACGATATTCTGGGTTCCTCCCTCCAGACGATCGGGAAAGATAGGGCTCATCGTCAGTTGGTCGCTGAAGCTGCCGGTTCCTCCTCCGATCATGGGCCTGATGCGCTCTGCCACCAGCTCACTGAGCACCAGACCTCCCGTACCGGTAGGTCCGAGCAGGCCCTTGTGGCCGGTGAAGGCAATGGCGTCGATGCACTCCTTTTCCAGCTTGCACTCCACGGTGGGGGATCCCTGGGCGGTATCAACACAGACCAGAAGTCCGTACTGGTGGGCAAGTCTGCCCAGCTCGGCAACGTTCTGGATGGTGCCGGTGACATTCGACGCGCTGGTAATGATGAGGGCTTTCGTCTTTTTGGTGACAAGGGAGGGCAACAGCTCGGCGCGCACCCTTCCGATCTCATCACAGGGAATGGCTGTGTAGGCGATGCCATGCACTACGAGGGCCCGCACCACGGCATTGTGCTCCATCCCGCTGATCAGTACGTGGTCGCCGGGATCGAGCATGCCGGTGATGAAGACGTTCAGTGCGTGCGTGACGTTCAGGCTGAATGTCACCAGGCGGGCATCACTGGCTCCGAAGAGATCTGCAAGCTGCTTTCGGACACCCTGCACCTGCTCCATAACCGCATAGCCGCTTTCATAGCTTCCTCTTCCCAGGTTGGCCCCGTTGCCCAAAAGATAGGTTGCCATCGCCTGGGCAACTCCCGGGGCTTTGGGATAGGAGGTGGCGGCATTATCAAGATAGATGCGTTGTTGCATGGCAGCATTCTACCGCAGCAGTGTGCAAAAATCCATTGTTTTATATAAAAAGCAATGGAATGCATCAGCAGTTGTGCAGAAACCCGTCCAACACTTCCAGAACAGAGCCGGCAATGGCCATCGCTTTCTCGCTGATGGTCGTATGGTCGGCCAGCTCAGAGCGGGGATCGATATCTGCAATCTTGAACTTCGGGGGAACCGAAAGCCCGTTGTGCAGCAAGCCCCGCAGTTTTCCGTCAATGGTGGCAATGACATCTTCCTCACCAACCTTGGCGATGACCTGCCCCTTGGTCACCAGATCGCCGATGGCACAGGTGGAGGAGAAGACGCCGCTGGTGGTACTATGCAGCACCCGTTCCTCGCCAAACCCCTCGATGATTCCGGGAATGCCCGAATTGGGGAGGGCGAACCCTTTGCGGATGATCCTGCCCAGGCTATGCCCCCGTTTGGTCTCAATGACAGCGTCACAATCCACTCCCGCATCAAACCCAGGCCCGAGGGCGATGACGAGCGGGGCATCGGTAATCCTGGTGCCCAGATTTCGTTTTGCAATGATGGCATCGACGATGCAGATGGGGTTGATCTCTCCAAGCGTAGCCCCCGAAGGGTCGCAGAGAATGGGGACAAACCCATCTTCCAAGGCGGAAAAAGCCTGTTTGACCGACTCAACTCGTTTTGCAGTCACCCCTTCCACCGTAATTTCGCCGCTGAACATTGCCTCGGCAAAGCTGACGGTCCTTCTGATCACCGAGGGTTTGTCGATTTCCAGCACGATGACCCGATAGCCGGCCCGATGGAGTCTGATGATGACACCGGTAGCCAGATCTCCGCCCCCGCGCACCACTACCAGACGGGAGGCCTGGCTACGAAGCGAACTGCCGCTGCGCTTGTTGAAGACCTTCATCACCTCACTGAGTACCGAGATGGCAATCTCCTGGGGCGTCTCGCTGCCAAGATCCAGCCCGATGGGGCAGAACAGCGTCTCCCGGGTTTCTGGGGGGAGGTTGAGCTTCTCATGGAGTATTTTCGCCTTGTGCCGCGAACCAAGGACACCCAGATAGGCAATAGTGCGGGCAAGCAAGTCATGGGCGGCTTCCTGGTCGAACGCGTGGCTGGCAATGATGCAGGCGGTATGGCAGTTGGTACTGACCTGGCTGAACGCCTCCTTGAGTGTGGGTTGCACCACGATGGTCCGGGCATGGGGGAAGAGTTCCTTCGTGGCAAAGGCCTCACGGGTCTCCACCACCTGCACAGGAAGTCCTGCAAAATGGGCAAGCTGCGCAATTGCCTGATTCACATGGCCACCCCCGACCAGGAGCAGGGAGTGATGATTGACCGGAAGGCTCAGATGGCAGGTCCAGGCCGGGGTGTCCAGGAACACGGGCTTCTTCTCTTCCAAAACCTTTTTTGCCGTTTCGAGGAAGCGTGGATGCACGTCCCCAATGGTAGCGCCTCCCTCACACAGCCCAAGGATTGCACTGTGCGGCTTCAACTGCAGACCAAGCACATGGTCGAGTTCGGCCTCCTCCCACTGGCGCAATCGGATGAAGGCGGTCCGTTCCTCCTCAAGGGTGCAGGAAAGCAGGTAGAGGTAGACGGTCCCTGCCGCTTGCACTCCTCCCTGGTCTATGGAGAAGGAGAGATGACGCTGTTTCTGCCCGCTTGCAAGCATGCCGAGTGCCTGACTGAGCGCGTAGGCTTCCAGTTCCCCTCCACCGATGGTACCGTGGAAGGTCCCATCGGTCTCGACGACCATACTGCCATTGTTGCGGCTGGCAGATCCTTCGGTCTTCAGGATGACCGTATAGATGAACGGTTTTTGTTCCCGACTCAGACGGGAAGCGGCTTCGATGACGGTATATTCCA
>RZYT01000041.1 GCA_009930195.1 Spirochaetia bacterium
CTGAAGCTCTTCCAACTTCCTGATGGAAAGCGAGTGAAGGTTGTTCTTTGGATGGGCTTTTCTCTGCTGCAATGCATTGTGTATCACCTCACCCGGTCCATTGAACACTTCTTGTACAGTTCCATCAGACAAAATCTTCACTCCAAGATAGTAGTCAGGGCTGTGGTCTGCAGGAAAGTTGAGACTCTTTTGCATGGTTGTCTTGATCTGGACCATGCGACCATCAGAAGTTCGGGCATCATACTGGTGAGAAAGAGCGGGCAACAAGGTGATGTCATACACCTCTGCACAAAGCACTTCCCCGATATCACCAACTAATCGTCCATCAAGGGTAAACCTTCGGGTTGGGTACTCCTTACGCAAAGTATCCACCACAGCAAGCAACTGTGCTATAGACTCTTTCATCACCGACATTGAGACCTTCCTTTTCTATGCAAGATAGCCATAGATGCACACTATTGCAAATGCCGATGGATACAAAAAACTCCCCCGGGGGGGAGCCGATTTACCATGGTAGCATGAAAATCAAGCAGCCTTGGCCTTCTTTCCATGCGCCTGCAGTTGGTCAAATATGACTGCAACCACAATGACCACACCCTTGATGACTGTCTGCCAGAAGGAGGAGACGCCTACCATGACCATACCATCGTTGAGAATACCGATGACAAAGGCACCAAGTATCGCTCCGCTGATCGATCCCCTGCCCCCAGCGAGGGAAGTTCTTCCAAGTACTGTGGCGGCGATGGCATTCATCTCATACGCCTCACCGGTTGCCGGGTGAGCCGCGACCAGCTCAGAGCTGATGATCAGACCAACCAGAGCAGCACATCCGCCGCTTATCATGTAGACCATCGTCTTGATCTTCTTCACCTTGATACCCGAAAGCCGGGCTGCATCCTCGTTCCCGCCGACAGCAAACACGTAACGACCAAACGGCGTCTTCTTTGAGAGGTAGATTCCAATGACCACCAAAATGATCATCAACCAGACACTGATCGGAACTCCGAGGACCCTGCCGGCGCCCAGAATTGGAAAGCCTGTATTGCCGAGTTCTGCCTTGCCCTGGAGATTGGGAAAGGTTTTGCCATTGGAGCGCAGCATTGCCGCGCCACGGCAGACATACATCGTACCCAACGTGGCAATGAACGGGGCAACATTGAACCGGGTGACCAGAATGCCGTTGACCAACCCGACCAGCACCCCGACCACCACAGAGATGAGAATGACCACCAATACATGGTAATAGATGGTTATACCGAAGACATTGAGGATCAGTCCCTCGTAAATCAAGCCACCGGCAATCATTCCACTCAAGCCTGCAATCGCACCAACCGAGAGGTCAATTCCTCCGGTCAGTACCACAAAGGTCATGCCGATTGCAATGATTGCATTGATAGCAACATGCTTTGAGATGGTGATCAGGTTCTGGGAACTCAGGAAGTTGGGACTCAAGATGCTGAACACCACGACCAGTGCGATCAACGCAATATACGTTCTCAATTGAATGGCTGCAGCTTTCAGCCCAAGTTGTGTACTACCAGTTTTATGCAACATGTTCCCTTCTCCGTTTCTCAGATCTTTGCGTTCAAATCGATTGCTGAGGCATGCACGAGTTTCTCCTCGGTAACCTCATCCCGCAGGAATTCACCCTTCACCCGTCCCTGGGCAAGCACTATCACCCGATCGGGAATGGCAAGCATCTCCTGCATCTCAGAAGAGACGAAGATGATGCCCAAGCCATCCTGGGCAAGTTGCTCGCAGATGGCGAATACATCGTGCTTGCTGCCGATATCAATACCGCGGGTCGGCTCATCCATGAGCAAGACCTTTGGCTTGGTGAGCAGGCTCTTCCCGATGATAACCTTCTGTTGGTTCCCCCCCGAGAGGCTGGTAATCATGGTAGAACTATCGGGTACCTTGATGCGAAGATAGCCGATCACTTCGCTGACATCTTTCTCTTCCATGGCATCATCAATGGCAGTTTTTGAGGTATACCTCTTCAGTGATGCAAGGGTCATGTTCTTGCGGACATTCAGATTGGGCAGAATGCCCAGCCCCTTCCGATCCTCAGGTATGAGTACAAAACCATCGGAAATCCGGTTGGGAATCGAAGAGGCAGAGACAGGCTTTCCTTCAATCTCAATCGATCCCTCACTCTCTGGATGGGCTCCCATCAAACACTCCAGCAACTCGGTACGGCCTGCACCACGCAGCCCATAGATACCCAGGATTTCCCCCTTCCTCAATTCGAAGGAGACATCCTTGAGCACATACCCGCTCCCGTGCTCCTTATGCATCGAGATATGTTCAGCTTTCAGGATCACATCCCCAGGAACACGTCCAGTTTCAACCCGTTCCACCTTGTTTCCCCCAGTCATCTTGTTGATGATCCAAGGGATGTCGATGTCCTTCACCTTCTGCTCATCGATGAACTTCCCGTCACGAAGGATGGTCACATAATCACCGATGTGGATGATCTCCTCCAAACGGTGGGAGATGTAGACAATGGAGACGCCCTCCTCAGTAAGCTTGTGAATGATGGAGAAGAGAATTTCAACCTCCTCCTCACTCAAAGCAGAAGTCGGCTCATCCATAATGAGTATGCTTGCCTTCTGAGCCAGGGCCTTGGCGATTTCCACCAATTGCTGCTGGCCGACCCGTAAGTTTTCCACCAACGTAGCAGTATCCACATACAGGCGCAACTCATCCAGACACTTCTTCGATTCGATGAGTTGTCGCTTGTGGTCGATGGAATGTTTACCCTTTTTCAACTCCCGAGTCATGAAGATGTTCTCAGCAATGCTGAGGTTGGGGAACAGGTTGAGCTCCTGATAGATGATCCCCACTCCGTGGGCTATAGCCTCGGCAGGGGTATGGTAATTCACTTCCTGTCCATCAATGATGATCGTACCTGACGTACGCTGCTCGACGCCGGCAATGATCTTCATCATGGTGGATTTACCGGCACCATTCTCCCCGATCAGGACATTGACTTTGCCCTTGCGGACCTTGAACGAAGCATTGTCCAGCGCCACCGTGCCGGGATATACCTTGGTGATATCCACAGCCTCAAGGATGATGGGATCTTGATTCTCACTCATTGCTCACCCCATCACCATCGGACACCGGGGAGAAACCCACTGGCGTCATGACATGGACCAGATTCTTCGGGTCATAGCTGAACACGGCAACAACATCCACTTCGGTGTCCATAAGCTGGTCGTAGGAAAGACCAGCCAATATCTCATCGCGAACCTTGAAGTTCAGCTCATTGGCGAGCCTTGCGAACTCCACCTGATTCTCGAAATCATTCAAAGAAATGAAGTCAAGGATATCTCGTATCGAGGTCCCCTTGAATACCGGCCCAATCTGCAGGACATACTCCTGTTCACCGCCATACGGCTGGGCATCAACATACAATAAACCGTTGCGGGATTCCTGATTGACCCCAACCACACGAACCCTACCTTGCACGGCAAAATTGAAGAACGTACCTTCCTCACCAACACGGTACCCATACTGTTTGCAGGCCGAAGATGCATCGCTGGAGAGCAACGGCATCAACACATCAAAAGCAACAGCCTTTGTTTGGATATAAGGAACTACCTGGTCATCCCAGATCTCCTGGACATAGAGCTTCGCATCAAAACCGGTATTGCCAAAATATATCTCAATCTCATTCGCGGCCTTTGCCTTATCTGTCTCGTCATGCTTCTTTATGGTGCATGAGGAAAACAAGAGACCGACGCTTATCAGCAGCAGACAGGAAAACAGGGATACTTTGTGAATCATCACCAACTCCTTGCAAGAAGAAAAACAGACAACAACCTGAGGCAGAACCACCGGTGCTGATATCCAATATTCAGTGTAACACAGCTGGACAGAGAAGGGGGACGCACAATTCAGCACGTCCCCGCATCACGATCATCAGTTCGCCATTGCGAAGTTGTTCAGTTTGGAAGCATTGTCCTTGGTGATGAGGACACAGTCGACCAACTGTTTCTCAGGAAGACCGGTGGAACCAGTCTTGATGTACTTGTCAGCCTGCTCAACAGCCATCTCAGCGATTCTGGCAGCCGGCTGCAAGCCAGTGGCCTTGATGTCACCAGCAAGAATGGAATCACGCACATCGTTCGAGCCATCGAAGCCGACGACAACTACATTGTTCTTGCCAGCAGCCTTCAGAGCAGCCATTGCACCCATTGCCATGGTGTCATTGCCACAAATTACGCCCTTGATGTTCGGGTTGGCCTGAATGATGGATTCCATCTTCTGGAAAGCTTCGGGCTGACTCCAGTTCGCACTCTGGCGGGCAACCATCTTGAATCCAGGGTACTGGTCGATGACATCATGATAACTCTGGGAGCGTACACCGGCGTTGGTGTCAGATTCCTTGCCGACCAACTCAACATAATCACCCTTCTCACCCATCTGCTCTACCCAGAACTCAGCCACGAGCTGAACACCCTGATAGTTGTTGGAAACAATCTGGGAGACAGCAATGCCGGTTGCATTGATCTCACGGTCGATCAGGAAGGTCGGGATGCCTGCATCCTTGGCCTTCTGTACAGCAGCGATGGTTGCATCTGCACCAGCGTTGTCAAGGATGATGGCACTGGCCTTGTCAGAGATGGCCAGGTCAAAGTACTGACTCTGCTTGTTGGCATCATCGTCATGGACATACACCTTGGTCTGATATCCCAGAGCCTGTGCCTTGGCAGCGGCTGCATCAGCCTCCGTCTTGAAGAACGGGTTGTCATGGGAAGGGGTGATGATGACCATAAGCTTGCTCTGGCTTGCAGCAGCACTTTCGGATGCACCCGCAGCAAACACGATTCCGGTGACAAGCAGCATGGCAAGCGCACATACTGTCAACTTTGCGATTTTTTTCATTTCAACCTCCGTTTGTTGGAAACTTATGTTCAGAATACAAGCGCATATTCGATTTGTCAAACTAAAAGTAACATTGTTTTTCTTTTTCATTTTCGTTTGTTTTGTTTTACTTACTATTATGGAAAAACACTTGCCTTTTTACCACGTAGCATCCAGTTTTAATCAGGAGAAGTTGCCTGCAAAAAGGGCAATCCCCTCATGATTGTTTTCAGAATTACAGAGGGAAATGAGAGAATAAGAAAACAGGGCAACCTGTCATAGGCCGCCCTCCTCATCGATTGACTTGGGGTCTACACTAGCAAATGATGACAGTAATACCTGAAGATCTCAGCTTCTTCGCATACTCAGGATCAATACCATCATCGGTCAACAGGTATTTGATCTTATCAACACAGCCAAGGGAAGCAAACTGTACTTTCTCCAGCTTGCTGGAGTCAGCAAGAAGGTAGACTGTCTTTGCAGAGGCAATCATGGCGCGCTTGAGCGCAATATCACTAAAAGAAGGATAGGTAAGCCCGGTTTCCAAGGAAAAACCACCGGTAGCCAGAAAGAGTTTCTCCACATAGAGGTTCTCAAAGAGCTGCAAGCCCTTCTCACCAGTAAGGGAGAGTGTCGGGGGTTTGAACTCCCCTCCTACCACCAGAACGTGATTTGTGGGCTCCATTCCGAGATGGAGGGCTATATTGAGGGCATTTGTCACGATATTGAGGTTCGTATGGTTGCCCAGATGCTTCACCATCTCCGTTACCGTTGTCCCTGAATCGAGAATGATGTTGTCCCCGTTGTTCACAAACTCAGCCGCCTTGCGTCCGATGCGATATTTTGCCTCTTCCTGCCCACGGTTCGGCAGCGAAAGGGGGATGGAAACCGACTTGAGGTTGTTGATGAATGCCCCACCATGCTGGCGGGTGATCAGGCCAGACTTCTCCAGGCTCTGGAGATCCCCACGGATGGTGGGCTCGGAGACCTGAAACAGTTCCTTGAGCTCCTGGACCCTGCAACTGCCGTTTTCCTGTAAAAGCTGAAGGATCTTTTCCCTCCGTTGGTCTTGAAACATACACTACCTCTTTCATTGTCTGGCATCAGCATACAGGAAAACAAAAGCAATGAAAAGATTTTCTTGCCCTCGATATGACAAAGAAAGGAACTAAACGAAGCCAAAAACAATTTTTGCATGGTGACAGCCAACAATGAACTGTGACTGAATTCCTTGAATCAAAATACCTTTTACCTTACTGTTCCCTTATAAAAGCAAACAAATGAAAATTAAATGAAAACAAACGAAATATTTTTCATTGACGATACCAAGATATTGGCTTAGGATAAGACCAACAAGGTCCATCCAGGAAACACTGAAGGAGGAGTACCTATGGCCACCATCAAATTGGGATTCGCCCCCACCCGAAGAAGCATCTTCAGCGCACCCGACGCCATCAAATATCGGAACCTGACAGCTGACAGACTCAAGGAATTGGGAATTGATTTTGTTGACATCACCGATATCAATGAGGAAGGCCTGCTGTATGATGATGCGGATATGGTCAGGATCGCCCAAAAGTTCAAGAACGAACAGGTCGATGGTCTTTTCCTCCCCCACTGCAATTTTGGAACAGAATATGTCTGTGCCAGGCTAGCCAAGGAGTTGAATGTCCCTGTCCTGCTTTGGGGCCCCTTGGATGAAAGACCTGATAGTGACGGGGTTCGGCTTCGCGATACCCAGTGCGGGCTCTTTGCCACCGGCAAGGTCCTCCGACGTTTCCGTGTTCCATTCACCTACATGACCAACTGCAGGCTGAATGACCCTGTCTTCGAA
Organism: Spirochaetia bacterium; assembly: GCA_009930195.1. GTDB lineage: Bacteria > Spirochaetota > Spirochaetia > Sphaerochaetales > Sphaerochaetaceae > Sphaerochaeta. The sequence continues at coordinate 6,707 of RZYT01000041.1, forward strand.
CGAGGCATTTCGGATTTCCTTGCTGTCTGCAACACGGTCAAGACATTCAAGTCGATCAGGATCTTGCAGATCTCCACCCGTCCTTTCGACTTCTGGACAACCATGTGCAATGAGGGTGAGTTGCTCGAGCGCTTCAATATCCAGCTCTCCCCCATCCCGATGCCTGAGCTCATCAAGGAAGTGAAACTCGCCAAGGAGACCAAGCGAGAAGCAATACAGAACGTCATCGACTATGTCCATGAGACGATGATCATCAAGGTTACCGACGCACAACTGGAAACCGTAGCAGCGCTGAAGGTGGCTATGAGCGATCTTGCCTCAACCTATGGTTGCAAAGCGGTTGCTATCCAGTGCTGGAACGCACTGCAGGATGAACTGGGCATCATGCCGTGTGCGGCAAACGCCCTGCTCAACGACGAAGGCATTCCCGTTGTGTGCGAAACGGATATCCATGGTGCCATTACTGCCTTGCTGGTGGAAGCTGCCGGCATGGACAAGACGCGTTCCTTCTTTGCTGACTGGACCATCCGCCATCCTGACATCCCCAATGGTGAGTTGTTGCAACACTGTGGTCCCTGGCCGGTATCGGTGGCAAAAGAGAAACCGACTCTTGGATATCCGTTGGCATTCGAGCATCCGGGAAGCCTCACTGCCGAAGCTAAGCACGGAACAGTCACCCTCTGTCGCTTCGATGGTGACAATGGGGAGTACTCCTTGTTGTTGGGCACTGCAAAGGGTGTATCCGGACCGAAATGTATGGGAACTTATCTTTGGATCGAGGTGGAGAACATCAAGCGACTTGAGGAGAAGATCGTCACGGGTCCCTACATCCACCACTGCGTGGGAATCCATCAGAATATCGTTCCCATCCTCTATGAAAGCTGCAAATACATCGGTATCCAACCCGATTTCTATGATCCGATCGAGGAGGATGTCAAAGCCTATCTTCGTGGCGAAGATGTCCCTTCCATGAACTGAACAAAGACTCACAAGGCATTGCCAGCCTCCATTGGAAGGCTGGGATGCAAGAAAGGTACACTGCATGACTATTCGAGAACTGGAGCTGCAGGCCGTTGAAACCCGCAGGTCCCTGCTAACCATGATTTATACAGCCAAGTCTGGGCACACCGGAGGATCACTTTCTTCGGCGGACATCATGACCGCCCTCTATTTCGAGATCCTCAGGCTTGATCCCAAGAACCCCTCTTGGGAAGGACGGGATCGCTTCGTCTTGTCCAAGGGACACTGTGTGGAAGGCTACCTTGCATCACTTGCTGAACGCGGCTTCTTCCCGATGGAGGAACTCTCTACGTTCTGTCAGTACAAGAGTCGCCTCATCGGCCATCCCAACAACAAGATACCTGGGGTGGAGATGAATACCGGAGCCCTTGGCCATGGACTTTCCATTGCCACCGGGATGGCGATCGGCTTGAAGAAAGACAAGAAAGACAATCGAGTGTTTGTCCTGATGGGTGATGGGGAACAAGGGGAAGGCTCGGTATGGGAGGCCGCCATGGCTGCCAGCCACTACCACCTCGACAATCTTGTCTGCATCATCGACCGCAACCATCTGCAGATTTCCGGAACCACCGAGCAAGTCATGAACCTGGAACCATTGCATGAGCGTTGGAGAGCATTCGGCTGGACGGTTACCGAGATTGATGGCAACAACATGCAAGAGGTGGTTGCTGTCTTGAAGCAGGCTCCCTTTGCGCAAGGAAAACCCTCACTGATTCTTGCCCACACAATCAAGGGAAAAGGCGTTCGCGAAATGGAGAATATTGCCAAGTGGCATCATGGCATCCCTGATGATGCCCTGTTCGCCAGTGCAATGCAGCAATTGGATGTACGAAAAAAGGAGCTGACTGATGCCGAACGCTAAAGCTTGCCGGGAAGCGTTTACCGCTACCCTCCTGGAGTTGGCAACACAGGATAAGGATATCATTGCCGTCAGTTCCGATGCGCGAGGTTCCTGTTCGCTCACCCCGTACATTGATGCACTCCCTGACCAGTTTGTCGAAGTAGGTATTGCAGAACAGAATGAGATTGGTATTGCCGCAGGACTTGCTTCAGTTGGCAAGAAGCCGTATGTCTGTGCTCCTGCCTGCTTCCTTACCGCCCGTTCGCTGGAACAACTGAAAGTCGATGTGGCCTATTCCCACCAGAATGTAAAGATCTTTGCAGTCAGCGGGGGAGTCAGCTATGGGGCTTTGGGGGCTTCACACCATACGCTGCATGACATTGCTACGCTGCGCTGCTTCCCTGACATTTCGATCATCCTTCCTTGCGATGCGGTACAGACAGAGGCAGTTCTGAGAGCAATCGCTACCAGAAAGGAAGCGGTGTATATACGGGTAGGAAGGGAGAAGGTGCCCTTGGTCTATGATGAGACGATCCACGGCAAGCCGTTTGAGTTCGGAAAAGCCAACGTACTCAAAGAGGGCTCTGATGTAACGCTTGTTGCCTGCGGAGAGATGGTGCATCATACCTACATGGCCGCACAGCTGCTGGAAAAGAAAGGCATCAATGCCAGGGTATTGGATATTCCCACACTCAAGCCCTTTGACGAGGATGCAATCGTAGCGGCAGCCAAGGAGACGGGTGCCATCATCACAGTTGAAGAGCATTCAATCTACGGTGGGTTGGGATCTGCGGTGAACCAGGTGGTGGTCCAACACCATCCGACAAAGGTAAAAAACCTTGCATTCCCTGATGAGTATCTGGTTACCGGCAATAGTGCCGAACTCTTTGCCCACTATGGCTTGGATGCAGCCGGGATTGCCCAGGTTGCCCAGTCAATGATTGCTGAACTACGGAGCACGCATGAAAGCTGACACTTACATTCTGTCCTTTGACCAAAGTACCTCAACTACAAAAGCCCTGCTTTTTGACAGTCAGGCATCCCTCATAGCGCGTGCAGACATCCCCCACCGGCAGCTCATCAACGAGAAGGGGTGGGTTGAGCACGATATGGATGAGGTCTTGGACAATGTACAAAATGTGGCAAAGCTTGTTGTCAGCAAAGTAAAGATCAGGGCAGAGCAGATCGTCGCTGTTTCGATTTCCAACCAACGCGAGACCTCGGTTGCATGGGATAGAAGAACAGGACGGTGCGCATATCCAGCAATTGTGTGGCAATGTGGAAGAGCCGGAGACATCTGCAAGGCACTTGAGGACAAAGCCTCGTTGGTCAAGGAACGGACGGGGCTCAACCTTTCCCCCTACTTTTCTGCAGCGAAATTTTCCTGGATGCTCCAGCATGTCTCCAGGGTACAGGAGCTTGCCCGGGAGAAACAGCTGGTTTTCTCTACTGTTGACAGCTTTCTCATCTACCATCTTACCCAAGAGCATGCAGTAAAGACCGAATATTCAAATGCCTCCCGTACCCAGTTGCTGAATCTGCATACGCTCACGTGGGACGAGGAGCTTTGTGCCCTCTTCGGTCTTGATGTTTCATTCCTTCCCACGCTGGAAAATTCGAATACCTGTTTTGGCCACACCACCTTGTTTGGGTTGCTTCCCCAAGCAGTGCCGCTGTGTGGCGTACTGGGAGACTCCCAAGGAGCGCTCTTTGCGCAAGGGTGCTTGTCTCCCGGCATGGTGAAAGCCACCTATGGAACCGGCTCTTCGATCATGATGAACGTAGGACAACAGGTTCCCGCAAGCAAGGATCTGGTCACTTCCATCGCTTGGTCATTGGAGGGGAAACCCACCTTCGTGCTGGAAGGCAACATCAATTATGCAGGTGCAACCATCCAGTGGCTGGTTGAAGATGTCAAGCTCATCACTTCTGCAAAGGAAGCAGGCCAACTTGCATCCCTGGCAAGGCCGTCTCCCGGCCTCTACCTTGTTCCCGCTTTCTCTGGTCTTGGAGCTCCCTATTGGGACAACAGCGCACGCGCAATGATTTGTGGGATGAGCAGGACAACCGGTAAGTGTGAGCTGGTCAGGGCAGCTGAGGAAGCTATTGCTTATCAGATCAGCGACATCATCTTCCTCATGAAACAGGAGAGTGGCTTTGAGGTGCAAACCCTCAGGGTCGATGGTGGGCCAACCAACGACTCCTTCCTCATGCAATTCCAAGCCGACATCATCCAATCCGAAGTTCGGGTTGCTCCGCTTGAGGAGTTGTCAGGCCAAGGCCCCGCCCTTCTCTGTGGTCTTGCCCTTGGGCTGTATGGTCAAGAAACCATCTTCAAGACAGAGCCGAAAGCCAGCTATCTTCCGAAGCTTTCAAAGGAGAAACAGCAGGAGTATTACGCTGGATGGAAAAAAGCAGTGGCTAAGGTCCTCGCCCCGTAATCACCATGCAAATTCACGATAAATGACAGCCCTTGCAATGCAGGGGCTTATGTTTGCAACTCAGGAACAAGGCATAGGTACATAAGCTGGCAGTGACCCTATGATGCCAGCAATCATCCCATTACAAAAGTGGAGTCATATATAAGGGGAGATAGGTGATACCATCCTCTTCTTTCAGGTCACTTGTGTGAAGCACATATGGGGTGTGAAGTTGCTGTGCATATTTTGCTCTGAACTTTTTCAAAGAACTCAGCGTGTAGTTCTTGCTCGACTTCACTTCTATCGGAGAGATGTTATGCCTATTGCTTATCTTGGATTTTGCAATGAGGAAATCAATCTCCATGCGAGAAGCAACATCCTCACGCGATGAGTTGGAATAGAAATACAGCTTATGGCCACCAGCTATCAACATCTGTGCAACGATATTCTCCATGATCATTCCCAGGTTGATCTCCAGTTTGTCAAAGAGGATCTTCTTGTAGATTTCCTCACTCACGATTCCATTCTCATCGAAAGCATGACTGATAAGAAGTCCCGTGTCTGCCATGTAGCATTTGAGTGTCATACGATCCATGTTGAGTCTCAATCCAAGATCCGGCGCGCTGCTGTTGTAGCTGAGGTTTGCAATCATGGCATCTCCTAGCCAGAACAAAGCATCTTCATACTCACGAAAACGAGCTTCCTTATGCAAAGACGCCAACTTGAACTTCCTATCGTGTTTCTGTAACTGTGCAGGGATATCATCGAAAATCTGTTCAACCTTCATTTCATAGCCCTCGGCATGTTTCACGATATCTGCACGATAGAGGGATAAGATATCTCGCTTTATTCGATCAACTCGAGCAAAGTCACGGGTACTTGCATATGCATCGACAGCCTGCGGCATACCTCCAACAATGAGATATTGCCTGAAATAATCCATGCTTTTCCGATGAAGCGCTTGCCCCAATGGCTTCTTCTCCTTGAAACGCAGTCTGATGAGATCCATCAGCGTATCATTGTCGAGCGCCCAAAGAAACTCCTCGAAATCCAATGGATACATACTCAGATGCCGTTCTTCCGAAGGAATAACAATATCCTGCACATTCTTCTTGATGCTCATGAGCGAACCAGTCTCGATATAGTCATAACGTCCATCCGCGACCAAATACTTGATTGCAGCACGAGCCCTCGGATAGAGTTGTACTTCATCGAGTACAATCAACGAATCTCGCTCATAGAGCTTTACATTATAATAACTTGAAAGATACAGAAAAAAGGTGTCAAGATCTTCCAGATACGCAGAAAAAAGGCCGGTTACCTCTTCGCTCACCCGGTTGAAATCAATCATAATGTAGCTTTTGTATTCAGCTTTTGCAAATTTCTCAACGATGTAACTTTTCCCAACGCGACGAGCTCCATCGATCAACAATGCGGTTCGACCTTGCTCTTCTTGTTTCCATCGCTCCAATTCTGCATACATTTTTCTTTTCATACTGATTTCGCCACTGTTTCACCTTTTCAAGGTTTTTACTACCTATGATAATACACCTTTTCAAGCTTTTTACCAATATGATTTTACACGTTTTCAAGATTTTTGGCTTATTTGTATTCTATTAATATATTTTTTTTTACATATAAACACACAAGCAGTTTCTTCAGCATCCGTGGAGAATGAGGAGCTTTTCGATGGTCGGAACTCCTAATTTTCTGAGCATTACCCGAGCTGTGCCTCAAGCCATCTTGCATAGCGTGCAAGCTGCTCAGGAGTGTGGAAGTAGTGAGGAAAGCCCTCAGCAATCTCCAGTGATGCCGAAAACCCTGTGCAAAACTGCTCAATCGCGTCTCTTTCGCTCATCTCATCCAGCTGGCCATACAGTACAGCGGTAGGACTATCCCAATGCGTAACCGGGTGTTCCTTCACGTACTGGTAATATCGCCAGTAAAGCGTCATCCCTATCGGGGTCTCAATTGTCTCTTTGGTTTTCAGTTGGTCTTCCGTAATCTGGAACGCCTGCATAACACCCCTGATAAGGCGTTGCATATCCACTACTGGGCTGAGAAACAGTACGTGCTCGAATTGAACCTGAGAGAAAGCTACCAAGCTGAAATAGGCGCCCATGCTGTTTGCAAGCAAAGAGAGGTGCTGCCACCGGTTTTGTGCATAGGAAAGAATCTGGTGCAACTCATCGACACAACGGTCGACCATGATCGGCTCTGTTTCCCCTGACCGCTCCCCATGCTGGGGAAGATCAAAACTCAGGACCTGATACCCATTCTTAGTGGCTTGCTCTGCAAGCATCCGAATAGGGGTATCCATCTTGTTGGACATATTGCCATGGACAGCAAGAAACACGGAAGGAGAATCCGAGCCCCACACTACTGCAGGGATTCCTTCAATGGTGAACTGTTGTGTGTGCATGATCATCTCCTTCGCTGGGCATTCTACTCCTATCGAGAAGTTCAGAAAACAGAGAGAACCTCTCTCCCAGCGAATTTGATGAGGTTTTTCTACTCCAGCATGCCCAGCCTGTTGCCAGCTCCCTGGTGACTGGGAACAAGAGCCAGAGCTTTCTGCAAGGCTCTTCTTCCCTCTTCCTGCTTACCAAGACCGTACCACCCCAAGCCCAACAGGTAGAAACAGTTTGCCTGGTTGCTTCGGTCAAGATCATCCTCGAAAATCTGCAGATCAGGAAGCGATACGGCGAAGTAGTCGATGGTGATGTGGTCATCCTGATGCTTCTGTGCATAGTCAACCAAACACTGCAGATGTTGCTGCGCCCCTTGCTCATCACCCAATGCTCTTCTTGCCAGCGCTTGGAAATAGATCATATCCGCAGGCTGGTCATTGTAGTACATCATATTTGCCGGCTCTTCACTGCCGATGGCTGCTTGTGTGAAGTACGCAACAGCCTGCTCCTCATTGCCCAGCATCCGCTCAGCTTGCCCAAGCAAGTAATACAGGTCATTGTCTTTCTGTCCTTCCAGCTTTCCTTCCCCAAGGTTTGTGGGGAAGACAAGTGCCTTCTGGAGCAACGACCGAGCCTTTTCCGCTTCACCATGCCCAAGTGCTTGGAATGCAAGGTTACTCATGCAGAGCACATACTCGCGCGTAATCTTTCCTTCCCCTCCCTCCCAAGGATGGAACGTGTGCCCCATGATCATCTCATAGGCTTGCTCGCAAGCACCAGTGAGATTCAGCAAGGCCACATATTCAGTATAGAGATCATCCCTTTGGGATACCAGGTCAAGATGCGTTGATAGAAATGCAAGACGCTGTTGGGGAGTACGACCAACCTTCTTGTGCAGCTGGTCCAACTCCATGCAGATGCGGCTGTCGCTCTCATCCAGGGAGAAAGCCTTGGTGAGAGCTTCAAGGGCCTTCTCTGCCTTCCCTTGCTTGTTGTAATATGCCAAAGCAAGATTCCTCCACACCATAGGAACTTTAGGATTGCTCTCCCTGCTCTGCTCCCATGCCTCAACAGCCTCCTCATACCGCCGCTTGTCATACAGCAGATTCCCCAGCTGATAGGCTGCTTCGCTATCTTTGGGATTCTCC
>RZYT01000260.1 GCA_009930195.1 Spirochaetia bacterium
ACCAGGAATCCCAGCAACCAAGGGGTAAGGAATGCATAGGAGCTGAGGTTTTCACGCCAAACTTTTCTTCGATGCAAATCAGCCATGCAATACTCTCCATTCTGTGAACAACATTTTGAATACGACAATCGTATCACAGATTTTGATGAAATCAAGGTAGTGTGCACGGACACAACAAGAATTTTCGGGAAGGATGCTAGTCAGATTCCTGCCCTTGTACAGATTCTCCGATACCACCGAACTCACTGATGGTCTGGAGAAACACCTTGACTATCTCAGGATCATAATGGGTTCCTGAACAACGCTGAATTTCCTCGATTGCCTCTTGGTGACTCAGCGGCTTCTTGTAGGAACGCTCACTGGTCATGGCATCATAGGAGTCGGTTATCATGATGATGCGCGCTTGGTAGGAGATCTCCTCCCCTTTGAGCCCACGAGGATACCCTTTGCCGTCCCAGCGCTCATGATGTTCCAGTACCGCTCGTGCCAGGTCGGTGAATTCACTGGATGCGGAAAGGATACGATAGCCTATTTCCGGATGCCGCCGCATGACCTCCCACTCAGCTGCATCCAATCGATCGGGCTTGTTGAGGATGGCCTCATCAACACCGATCTTTCCGATATCATGCATCAGACCGGCAACCTTCATGCGGTTCACCTCACGTTCAGAAAGCTGCAGTTGTTTGGTGAGGTACGCACAGAGTGCACTCACCCTGCGCGAGTGCTGCGACTCACGGTTGCTCTTCGCAAAGAGGGAGTTGATCACCAAAGCTATGGACTTGTTTTTCGCACTTGCACTCTCATAGAGCTTGTTGCGGTTCATGGAGTCTTCCGCTTTCTTGAGAACTTGTTGCAGATCTTCCTGATGAGAGCTTCTCGTTGCATGACCAAACGAAAGGGAGAGATGTATCTCTTCAAGGGAAACAAGCTTTGCCGCATCCTCGACACGCTTGAAATAGGCTTCTGCCGCCAAGCCGTCCTTGCCGGGCATCACGAATACAAACTCATCCCCCCCGTAGCGGGCGATCAACATCTCCTGGTCACCCTGCATCTGAAGCAGTTGTGCCGTCTTCTTGAGTATGGCATCACCCATCCTTGACCCGAACGAATCGTTGATCAGTTTCAGACCGTTGACATCAACAATACCCAACGTCAACGGGAACATCGAACGCATGGTTCTCAGCTCACCCTCCAGATAGGTTCGGCTGAACAGACCGGTGAGGTAATCATGGTTCCGCTGGAAAATCAGGCGTTTCTGGGCTTCCTTCGTCTCGGTGACATCCCTGCAGACCACCACAGCGCCAAGGCTCTTGCCTTCCTTGTCTATGATGGGAGCGTAGCTGTAGCTGCCGATCCAACGCTGCTTGGTATCCTTCTTCTCGAACACATACTCCTTGATGCCGGTCTTCCCCGAAAGCGCAAGGGATGAGGACCATTGTTCGACAGGCAGGATCTCCCCATTCTCCTGGTAGGCTTCGAACAACTGCTTGAATGCATTCAGTGAGGGAGGACACTCCTGTGGTGAAGTGAATCGGTAGTAGGTCAGGAAGGCTTTGTTGTAGAGAATGAACCTTGTGTCGGTGTCGATGATGAAGAGTGCGTCGGTCATGCTGTTGATGGCGGCGTGCAGGGTGGCATTGCTGCGTTCAACCACCTGATGCATCTGTGTTTGGTCCTCCAAGGCACTGAGGATGATCCGTCTGGCATGCTCAGCTTCCTGATTCAGCGTCCTGAGCTCCTCAATACGTTGCTTGCGCTCCGTTATGTCGATGAACGTCACCATGATGCAATCCGAGAGCAACGTGCCCGAAATCTCCATATCGTAGTGCCGGTCACCCTCAGCATGGACACGGTACTCATGCTTCTCAATGACCGGAGTGTTCCTCTGCTGTGCATTCCTGATGCTCTCATTCCAGAGGGTCCGTACTTCTGCCCGGTAGGAAGCTTCTGGATAGGCTCGTTCGAACCATTGGTCAATGGTGGTGATGGTCTTTGGCTGATATCCGAATACCTCATACCACATATCATTGGCAGAAAGGACATCCCCGGAGTAATCAATCAGAGCCATCGGCATGGGGGCGGAACTGAACAGCTGCTTGAACTTACGTTCACTGCTCTCCCGCTCTGCTTCCGCGTACTCCCTTCGCTTCATTTCCCGTACCAGGCTCCAGATCCAGAAACCCAGCAAGGCCAACAAACCAAATCCAATGCCAAGAATGAGATAGACCGTAGAGAGGGGAATCGTACGCTGCAAATTAAGCGACAAATGCTTGCGGTAGATGCTGCTGCGCTGTTCGGAATCAATCTGCACCAGAGCCTTCTGCAGGATGGAGGCAAGGGGGGCGATGCTTTTGTGGACTGCCATACTGAGGTTGTTGGCATAGGGGGTATTGCCCACCACCCTCAGTTCTGTGTTCAGATTGAGCAAGGTGAGATAATGATTGGTGACCAACAGATTCTCAATCATGCAGAAAGCTTCGCCTCTCTGCACCAACCGAAGGCCTTCCTCCACATTTTGCACCGGAACAAGGATAAGGTCCGGGTAGTCCTGCGCCAGCCACTCCGCAGCACCATACCCTTTCACCACGGCTACCTTCCGATTCGCCAACTCCTGGAGGTTGCCGATATAGCCAACCTGATTCCCTGCAATGATGGCCAGCGGGATGGTAAGGAAGGGCTCGGTGAAGACAAGCGACTGGAGACGGGTGGGTGTGGGGGTAACCGAGGTTGTCATGTCGATTTGCCCCGCAAGCAAGAGCTCATACCCTTCCTGCCAGCTCATCCTCGGCGCAGGAACAAACGTGAGACCGGTACTCTCTGCGATACGGTCCAGATATTCCTTGGACATTCCGTTGGGATTTCCTTGCTCATCAAAGTACTCCAAGGGAGCCCAACCAGGATCAAAAAGCACGGAAAACTGGGTATGGGTGGCAAGAAACGCTCGCTCGTCGTCGTCAAGGCTTGCCTCAAAACGTGTGCGGGCATCATTGCCTGCAAGCGGAAGCAGCACCAGAAGGAGAAGCAACAGGATGAGACTTCGTTTCCTCATACCGTATCTTCCTTCACCGACTCATATCTTGCCGGCCGATGCAATTCAGTGAGCAATTCATT
>RZYT01000261.1 GCA_009930195.1 Spirochaetia bacterium
GAAGCGATACGGTTCAGTGGAGGATCGACCCGCATGCAGATGCAGGAGGGGTACCAAAGCATTTCGCTCTCTGGCGGTGCGGAAATTACCAGCGGTACGCTCACCCTCACTGCCGACTCCATTGAGCTTTCGGGAGAGGAGTTCCGCTACGTCTCGTGTACAGGAGCTGTCACGCTCAACGATGATGAACGCGGGGTGACACTGTTGGGCAACAATCTCTTTTATGACCGAGAGGAAGAGCTGGTGGTCGTAGACGGCTATCTTGAACTCGAGGACCTCACCAATGAAGTGCAGGCGACTGCCTTCTTCCTGGAGTTTTCCCTTGATGAAGGGTCCGTGCTCCTGCAGGTGCAGGTAAGACTCTACAAGCATACCGACAGCGGCGTCATGGCTTGCAAAGCCGACTCGCTGCAGCTGGAACGGGAGAAACGAACCCTGGAACTTGGGGGAAATGCCACCATCGATTGGGCGGGAGACCGCTACGAGGCCCAGCGGATCACCGTTGACCTCGATACGGAACAGATTTCCATGGATGGAACGATCAAGGGAGTCATCAATGGATAATCGGTTCACGAGCCTCCTCGAAGTACAGCATCTTGCAAAATCCTATGGAAAGAAAGAGGTGGTGAAAGACATCTCGTTCTCGATGCACTCAGGGGAGGTCATCGGCTTGCTCGGACCCAACGGAGCGGGAAAGACCACCACGTTCTACATGATCGTCGGCTTTCTGAAGGCCAAGCAAGGGACCATTCTCCTCAATGGGGAGGACATCACTGACGTGCCGATGTACATCCGTTCCAAGAAGGGGCTCTCCTACCTTCCCCAGGAGCCCTCTATTTTCCGTAAGCTCAGTGTCGAGGACAACATCCGTCTGGTGGCCCAGACTCGCAGGGACCTGAGCAAGCAGGAACAGGATGCGCGTGTGGAGGAGTTGCTCGATGAGTTTGGTATCCAGGAAGTGCGCAAGCAGAAAGGATACACGCTGAGCGGAGGGGAACGCAGAAGAACCGAGATAGCCCGTGCCTTGGCCTCGAACCCACAGTTCCTGCTCCTCGACGAACCGTTTGCAGGAATCGATCCGAAAGCCGTCTATGAGATCAAGCAACTGATCAAAACACTCTCAGGCAGGGGCATCGGCATCCTGCTGACCGACCACAATGTGCGCGATACCCTTTCGATCACCTCCTGCTCACACATCATCAATGCAGGCACCATTCTTGTGTCGGGTGGAAGGCAGGAACTGCTTTCCAACCAGATAGCCAAAGACATCTATTTCGGGCAAGACTTTGAGGGGGATGCATGATGGAATTCTCACCAAATCTTTCCCTCAGCCAAAAACAACAGCTCAAGCTCAGTCCCCAACTGCTCCAGTCCTTTGAGCTGATGGCCCTTCCGCTTACCGAGTTGCAGGCAAGGATCAAGGCGGAGATAGAGTCGAATCCAGCCCTTGAGCTGCCCTCCTCCTGGGATGTCAGCTATGAGCACTTTGCCCAGGAGAAACAACGACGCGAAACCAGCGGTGTCGACGACACCTACTCCGACTCCTCGAGTTACGGAAGTGACCGGGGAGGCGGCTATGACTATGAAGCGAGTGATCGCCAGCAGAAGTTCATGGAGAATGCCCTCTCCCTTGAAGAGACATTGCAGGAACACCTGCTCTCCCAACTGGGCTGCGAACAGCTCTCCGAGGAGGCCTATCGGGTGGGAGAAATCCTGATCACCAATCTCGACGCAAATGGATTCTTCCGTGAAAATCCGAATGACATCCTCACCGAGAAGCAAGCAGAGCACCTGCCTCATCTTCTGCATCTCATCCGTCAGTTCGATCCCCCCGGGGTGTGTGCCAAGGACTGGAGGGAATCTCTGGTTCTCCAGGCGCAGGCAAAGGGAATCGGGGCGGAAGACCTCAAGCACTTCACGGCATTGGTTGAGGACAACCTGGAACTGATGCGGGCAAACAAGCAAGCACAGGTGGCGAAGAACCTGGGCATAGAGGTTGAGGAGCTGGAAGAGCTCTACGCCTTCCTCAAGACACTCACCCCGTTCCCCGGACAGAGCTTCTCCAGCGGTCCCGAACAGTATGTCATTCCCGATCTTTCGATCAGGAACGAGGAAGGGCAACTGGTGTTGAGGATGAACAACTCATCCCTGCCCGACCTTGCGATCAACACTGAGTTTGAAGGCCTTGCCGAGGACCTTGGCAGTTCGGATGAGTCAAAGAAGGCCCAGCAGTACATCAAGGAACAGATCAAGAGTGCCAATGCCCTGATTTTCCAGGTGCAGGTGAGAAACCAGACGCTCTACAAGGTAGCCCACATCCTCTTGCAGGAACAGCAGGAGTATTTCCTCTTCGGACCGCAGTACATCAAACCCCTGACGCAGAAGGCGGTCGCAGAGCAGTTGGGAGTCCATGAGACGACCATCAGCCGTATTGCTACGGCCAAGTACATCGACACCGATTGGGGGATCATCCCGATCAAGAAACTCTTCAGCAATGCTGTCGGAGACGAGGGGGCGGAGCTCTCCAAACAAGCAGTAAAGGAGACCATCCGCCAGATTCTGGAGGAGCATCAGGGCCAGAAAGCCCTCTCGGACCAGAAGATCTCCGATATCCTCAAGGAAAAAGGCATTTCGGTGGCGCGTCGTACGGTGGCCAAGTATCGCAATGAGCTGAACATCGACCCGTCATTCGTCCGAGGCACCAACTAGCCGACCAATAGGAAGAGGGGCGCTTTCGCGCCCCTCGGTATCTACTTTTTCGCATCAATGTTCCTTGATTTTGCTCTTCTCCTTTCGAGCTGTGGCTTCTATCTTGTCGGTAATCAACTCAATGCCTTCGTACAGCTCGTAGCAATCATAGCTGACCATCTTGATGGTGCCCCAAGAGAAGTGGATCTTTGCATCCAAATGGTATCCCTGTCCCTCGGTCTCACGAGTGATTACGATGTCCAGATCGTGCAGGTACCCTTCGGCAAATTGCAGTTTCTGGAGCTTCTTGTCCAGGAACTCACGGGTCTCATCGCTTGGGTTGTAACGGATGCCTCTGACAGTCAAATTCATAAGCCCTCCTTTGACTATGGTCATACACTAAGGATAAGGCTTG
>RZYT01000262.1 GCA_009930195.1 Spirochaetia bacterium
CTCCTCCATAGAGGCGTACCTTGGGCAGAAGGACCTGGCCGACAAGTGGTACTTTACCCGACCCCAGCTGGAACGCATGGGTGATAGGATTCTCCAGCGCCAGGCTGAGCTGAGGAGGACCATCACCTTCCGCAAGGAGTTCATGGGACTGCTCAAGGAGGGGACAAAGTTCTATCATCCCCTTCCCCGGCACAAGGTGCACCCCACCATCCCCACCTTTCTGGACGATACGGAGCTCAACGGATGGGAACGCCAATCGATCAACGGCATGTATGTCAGGATAGTCCTGCTTGCCCTCATTGCGGGACGGATTGGAGCAGAGTTTGTCCCCTCCATAGCTCCAGTTTCCCTACCGACGGAAGAGGATTACATCACTGAAGTGGACCTTTCGGTGATGCCGGTCAAGGAAAAGGTGGTGAGCGAGGGAGTGCAACCGATTCACAACGGTTTGGTCATCGACCACATCTGCAAAGGTGATGCTCCCAGTGAAATCCGCGACCATATGCGCCTGATCAGCAGTGTACTGGGGCTTGACGGGCAGAAGGGCGGTGAATGGGTAAGCACCGGACACAATGATGAGACCCAGTTCAAGGGTATCATCTTCAGACCCGGAAGCTTCGAGTTGAGCCGCAAGCATCTCAAGCGCCTCAGTGCAGTCGCCCCAGGATGCACACTCAATCTGATCAAAAACGGTAGGGTGGTGAACAAGTATCGGCTCCATCTTCCCCCACGCATCTATAACTTCGAAGATCTTGCCTGTACCAATGAGGCTTGCATCTCCCATCCAGACCAGAACGAAGGCGTCCCGGCCCTCTTTTACAGAACCAAGGACAACCACTTTGCTTGCGCTTTCTGCGGCAAGAACCACACCTTCAAGGAAATCTGGAAGAGCAGAAACAAATAAGGTAGACTGGAGACACCATGAAAAGTATTGAAACGATAACAAACCACTATGGGCCCTTGTTGGCAGAGAAAGCCCTTGCGCTTGGTGCCATCAGGCTGGAGGTGCAAAACCCCTTTACCTGGGCAAGCGGATATCGCATGCCGATTTACAACGACAATCGCAGGCTTCTTGCCTCACCAGTGGCCCGTGCCTTGGTAGGGGAGGCGTTCGCGGCAATGCTCGAAAGCCTGGATTTTGATCCGGACAACATTGCAGGGACGGCAACGGCGGGCATTCCCCATGCAACCACGCTTGCCGACAAGCTGGCGAAGCCTCTGAGTTATGTCCGCAGTTCCGGCAAGGATCATGGCCTGGGCCAACAGATCGAAGGCTTGGGCCAGAGTGGTTCGTATGAGAAGGCAAACGTCTTGCTGGTTGAGGACCTCATCTCAACAGGAGGGTCATCCATCAAGGCCGTTCAGGCAATTGTGGATGCCCAAGGCCTCTGTCCGTATACGTTCGCCATTTTCACCTACGGGTTTGATGCAGCGGTGGAGGCCTTCGCGAAACTTGAGCCCTCCTGCGTCTTCCATACCATCCTTGATTATGATGTCATGGTGCAAAGTGCTCTCTCCCGTTCCTACGTGAACCCGGAGGAGGCCAAGCTTCTCTCTCTCTGGCGTGAGGATCCGTTCGGCTGGGGTGCAGCACACGGGTTTCCCCCGGTAACCAAATAAGGAGAATTGACTGATGAACTATGATGCAAAATTGCTGGAAAGCGCCAAGACGGTAGGAAACATCGTGTGCATGGGGCTTGATCCCCAACCTGAGGTACTTCCCTTTGCCAGCGGTGATCTCAGGGCCGATCTCAACTCGTTTTTTCAGCAACTTTTCAGAAGAATGGCTCTCTCGGGGCTCATCCCTGCCGCATTCAAGCCGAACATCGGCTACTACCAGAGTCTGGACAGACCCCGGGAAGAGGATTTTTCCGGCAGCCAAGCCTTGGCGGACCTGCTGGACATGGTGGAGAACTTTTTCCCCGGCATCCCTGTCATCCTGGACAGCAAGCGGGGAGATATTGCACGCAGCAGTCTCAACTATGCACAAGAAGCCTTTGAGGCTTGGAACGCCGATGCAGTGACGGTTGCCCCCTACATGGGAAGTGACTCCGTCAAACCCTTCATCGACTATCCGGAAAAAGGGGTCTACATCCTCAACAGGACGAGCAATCCGGGCGGAAAAGACCTCCAAAACCTGATACTGGGTAATGGCTCTTCGCTCTATCTTGAAGTGGCTCGCCAGATTGCAGCTTACAACGCAAAAACCGGCTCGGTTGGTGCGGTGGTGGGGGCAACCAACCCCCAGGAGCTGAAGGACATCGCCTCCTTCTATCGAGATGAACGGGTTCCCCTGCTCATCCCCGGTGTGGGAAGCCAGGGCGGGTCTGCCCCGGAGGTTATGGAAATCCTGCGCTCCTGCGGGTATCCGGTAGAGCTTGCCAGGATAAACAGCTCCAGTGCGCTGACGCATCCCTGGAAAAAGGGACCTGCTCCCGAAGACTGGCTGGAATTGTGTGAGGAAAACCTCAGGACCCTGATACGGGAGTGTGCTGTATGAAGGATGTGCTCTCATTGCTGAAACATCGCCATCTGGACCCTGCCAAGCCGGTATTGCTTGGCACCGTCAGCGGCGTTGCTTCCACAAAGCCGGCCTTGATACGTTTCTTCGATCAGAAAGTGCCCGGTATTGCCATCATCACCACCAAAAGCTTTCAGGTTGAGGTGAACCCTGGAAACCGTGAGCCGGTCATTTGCGAGACCGAGAAGGGGAGCTTCGGCAACTCTGTCGGGTTGCGCAACCCCGGCATGGAACAAGCCCTCTATGAGTTGCGTACCCTGAAACGGGAGTTTCCCCTTCGTGCGGTGCTCAACGTATCACTCTCAGCAAACAGTGTGGAGGACTTCATCACCCTGGTGAAGGCTTTTGACGAGGTTGCTGACATGGTGGAACTGAATTTCTCATGCCCTCACGCCTCGGTTGGGTATGGGGCTTCCATCGGATGTGATCCGTCCATTGCAGCCGCATATGTGCGGGAGATCAAGGCGCAGACCAAGGAGTGCAAGGCTCCCCTGTTTGTGAAGCTCACCCCGAATGTGGAGGATATCGGCCTCATCGCAAGAGAAGTCATGGAAAGCGGAGCCGATGGG
>RZYT01000263.1 GCA_009930195.1 Spirochaetia bacterium
TAAGGAGACCGGAGAAATGGAACGCGAACCGGAAAGCACTGCTCTCTTCAACCGCATTTCCCCAATCTACGGTCTCTTCTTTGCGTATCAGAAAAAACGGTATGCAGCAACTCTCGAGCAGATGCACCATCTGCTTGGCAGTCGCATCCTTGATGTAGGATGCGGCACGGGGGCCTTGTGCAGCGCCCTTGCGGACCGCAAGCTTGAGGTGACCGGTGTGGAACCTGCCGCTCGCATGCTCGAGGTTGCGAGAAAGAAAACCAAGGGCCAGACGATCACCTTCATCCAAGCCGATGCCACCAACCGGTTACCATTCGAAGACAAGCAATTTGACATTTCCATTGCCAGCTATGTTGCCCATGGGATGGAACAGAAGAAGCGCTTTGCGCTCTATCACGAGATGAGCCGGGTAACCGGATCCCGGGTCATCATTCATGACTACAACGCAAACAGGAACCCATTCACCAGCCTTATCGAGTACCTTGAGCGTGGCGATTACTTCCACTTCATCAAACATGCACAGACGGAGATGCAGGAGTGCACCAACGAGCTGAGACGTTGCTTCTCACAGGTGGAGGTACTGCAAGTCGGGAAACGGGCCAACTGGTATATCTGTATTCCTGAACATGAATGATTGCTACGCTACACCAACCTCTCTTTGATATAGCGCAATTATTCAAGACAAATTGTTATGATTCTCTTAACCAACTTGACAAAACTCGTTAGAAGTTTTCGTTGTCACCAGGATTAGCAAAGAGTAAATTATTCGTCTTCCATCTTTGCAAACGGCAAGATCCCCAAGGTGCGTATATTCCGAGTGTAATCAACGTCAGAAAAAAAATAAGCAACCAAGTCCCAAACAGACCGGCTCCAGTCCCCATGAATACAAGTTGCCTGTCATCGATATAGGTATGTTTGGCTTTCCACTTTTCAATGGAACACAGAGTCCAAGGGTATGCAATTCCCAATGTGATTACTACCAGGATTGATGTCCAAATCATCAACCAGAAATAGCTGCCGCCTTTTCCTCTAAACTGAAAATTTCCGTATGCCATAAGGACCTCCTCAAACAACAGATGGATAGATTATATCACCTATAGTACATATTTGCATTTTTATTCACATTTTTACTTCGGACTGGGATATTAATAGCCTACAAAACAATATTGCAGGGGAGATATCAACTTCGGCTTCCCATACTCTTATCTTTTTGCATGGGAAAAACAAGTGTCCTTGTCACATATATAGTAGGTTTCCACACATGAGGAGAAGACTCTTGAAAAGCTCGCATCATTGTGCATGAATGGAGAGGAACAGCAGATGATTCTGTTCCATACTCCATCATGAGGTCAGACAAGAATGCAATGGATCGAACGACTCAATGAGGCACTCATCTACATCGAGAACCATCTGGATGGGGAACTATCCTATGAGAAAGCGGCCCGGTTGGCAAACTGCTCAACCTACCACTTCCAAAGGATGTTCACCTATGTGGCGGGTCTCCCGCTGGGCGAGTACATCAGACGAAGGAAACTCACCAAGGCAGCCCTTGAACTGCAGCAGGGCAGCAAGGTCTTGGACGTAGCTCTTCGGTATGGGTACGACTCCCCCACTTCGTTCAACCGGGCGTTTCAGGCCGTTCACGGCCTCACGCCTTCGGATGCAAAGAAGGAAGGGGCAGTGCTCAAGGCGTTTCCCAAGATAAGCTTCAGTCTGACCATCAAAGGAGATCAGGAAATGGAGTATCGGATTGAACGCAAGGAAGCGTTTCGCGTGGTGGGCGTAAGCCGTACGATCAGCAAGGACATGGAGGAGAGCATGCGTGTTGTACCTCTCTTCTGGGCTGAAAAAGCCAAGGATGGCACGATAGCGAAGCTTTGCAGCTACCTGAAGGAAGGAGATGGGCTTTTCGGCCTGTGCACCAACACCGACGAGTTGGATCATTGGACCTATACCATCGGCATCGCAAAGGACGACGTGGAGCTGGAAGGAATGGAGAGCCAGATGGTAGGCCCTTCCCTCTGGGCAATCTTTCCCGGTCGCGGGCCCATGCCCCAGACCATCCAGGAGGTGGAGAGGCGGATCATCACCGAATGGCTCCCCACCAGCGGCTATGAGTTTGCCGAAGGCGTGGATATCGAGGTCTACCTCGACAACGATCCGACCAACCAGAGCTTTGAAGTCTGGATGCCGATCAAACAGTGACGCAAGCCCCAACGAAGGAGGGGGACGGCAAGTCCCCTTCCTTCACCAATGTATTGGAACCACTGCCAAAAACCATAGGAATCATCAGACCATAGTGGTATGCTTATGCCATGCTATTGACCAACACCCGATACTTGGATGAAACCTTTCATCTCAAGTCTGCTGACATCAGGATAAGCGGTACCAAGATAGGAATGATTGAGCCACATCTTGAACCGGCTGAGGGAGAAGAGGTGTTTGACTGCTCCTCCTACCTTCTCTACCCCGGTCTCATTGATGCACACGTGCACACACCCGATACACTGCTTCGTGGGCTCTTTTGCGACAAGAGCCTCCACCAATGGTGTGACGAAAGTGAGCAAGGCCGCCTTCAGCAACGGCTCTTCGACTATCTGGACGGGTCGGTTCCAACCGATGCATTCAGAACGCTCGTGCAGTATGCATACCTGCGCTATCTCAAGACCGGGGTGATTTGCATAGTCGAGACAGGGCAGGCTGATTCCTCCTGCCAGGTTTTGGAAGATACTGCACAACAAGCAGGAATGAAAGCACTGCTGGATTGGTACGATGAGATACCCGAAGGAAGCAACCGTTCAGATACCATCGTACGAGGCACTCACCTACCGGAAGAGGAAGAACTGGACCAAGCCGGGTTGGAAGCCGCAAAAGAGCGTGTTGCTGCAGGACAGGGGCCGCTGATGACACACTGTCTGGAAACTACGTTCCGCAGGCAGGAAGCACTCAGGAAATTCGGCATCTCCACCGTGAAGCTACTTGATCGTGAAGGATTGCTCGGCAAGGATACCCTCCTCTTCCATTGCATCGAAACCGATGAGGAGGACAAGCAGTTGCTGTGTGAAAGCCAAGCATATCT
>RZYT01000042.1 GCA_009930195.1 Spirochaetia bacterium
AAGTTGGCGAAGGAGGGAAGAACCATCTTCGTGAATGTGAACAACCACTATGAGGGCAGCGCTCCGCTTACCATCGAGAAGCTGGTTGCCTTGCTTGGGAGGAAAACCCTATGCGAATGAGTCACAGTGTGGTAGCGTAGAGCTAGGAAGGGAGGCTTTCATGCATAGAGAGGATGACATCCTCACTCGCATTCCGACTATGGCACCGGCTGCCATGTGTCACCCTTCCTGCAGCACACCCAATACACTTCACTTGAGGAGGTCTGGATGAAAGCCAGGATTGTGTATCTGTCCCACGGGGGTGGGCCTCTTCCCCTGCTCGGAGATGCGTTGCATGCACATATGGTGAAGTTCCTCAAGCAATTGGGTACGACACTTCCGCGGCCAAAGGCCATCGTGGTCATCAGTGCCCATTGGGAGGAAGCGGTTCCTACGCTTACCAGCGCCGAATATCCTCCGCTTTTGTATGACTATTACGGCTTCCCCCGTGATGCCTATGCTATCAGGTATCCGGCCAGCGGAAATCCTCTCCTGGCTGAACGCATCGCTTCCTTGGTGGGCACTGCACGATTGGATGAGTCCCGTGGGTTCGACCATGGTATGTTTGTTCCCCTGACGTTGCTCTATCCTGATGCGGACATCCCAACCATTCAGCTTTCGCTGCTCTCATCCCTCTCTGCACACGAGCACTATGCAATGGGGGAGGCGCTTCGCCCCCTGCTTGATGAGGAGATCCTGTTCATAGGTTCTGGATTTTCCTTCCACAATATGCGCTTGTTCTGGAAGGAGGATGACGAGCAAAACCATGCCTTCCAGCAATTCCTGATCGAATCCTGCACACAGCCAGGGGGGGAGGAAGCGCGAAAGCAGGCCTTGGTCAACTGGGAGTCCGGCCCGTATGCACGGTATTGCCATCCACGCGAGGAGCATCTGCTTCCCCTGCATGTCTGTCAGGGCCTAGCCGGTAGGCAGGCACAGCTGATCTTCAACAAGCCGATCCTGAAACGGGAATCGGTGGCTTTCCTTTGGAGCTGAACATGAAACGCCGAATATTCCAGGTCGATGCCTTCACCACGCAGCTTTTTTCAGGAAACCCCGCAGGGGTGGTGTTCCCCTCCGACGGGTTGGAAGATCAGCAGATGGTGCTGCTTGCCCGGGAGCTGGGCAACAGTGAGACCGCCTTCATCAACAGCGACAAGCAAACCGTACGGTTTTTCACCGCAATCCAGGAAGTTCCGCTTTGCACCCATGCCACGTTGGCAAGCTACCATGTGCTGACAACGATGCTTGGGCTTCCGTACGGAAAGCACACGATGGTGTGCAAGGCAGGGAAGCTCTCCATCCACGTTGAGGAGCAGGGTTCCCATCCCACGATTTCCGTACGCCAGAATGCAGCCCGGTTTGGTCAGGTTCTCACCCCTGACTTGGTTCTTGAGGCCTTGGGTTGCGACTTCCTGGACACAACTCTTCCCATCCAATGGGTCTCCACAGGGAATCCGAAGATACTGGTTCCCCTGGGAAGCTTGGCACAGCTCTCTGCACTCCAGCCTGACCGCCAAGCCTTGATAGCCTTGGGAAAGAGCTTGGGGTGCCCCGGTTTCTATTGTTTCTCATTGGAAGCGTCGCAAGAGGGTGTTGATGCCCATGCAAGGATGTTCAGCCCAGGCTCTGGGGTGGATGAGGATCCTGTCACCGGCAATGCGGCGGGAGCACTGGGCGTGTACCTGAAAAGCTATGGGAAGATTGACGCATCGCATGCGTGTGTAATCAGGCAAGAGGACAGCAGGGGAAGGTTCGGGTTCATCCATGTCCAAATGGATGGGGATGTGCCCACCATCACCGGATCTGCTGTCACCGTATATGAGGGGTGTATGGACTGGTAACGAGGAGGCACCATATGAGCGAGGAGATCCGGTATGCCAATGGACAGGTGGAGATGATGCAGTCAGGAAACATTCTCACCCATTACTACAAGAGCGGCATCGTGAAAAGCCAAGGTCCCCTGAAAGAGAATCTGATGGATGGCCAATGGCACTTCTATCGGGAAAACGGCATGGTCCACCAGGTGGGCACCTACAAGAAGGGAGTGAAGGATGGGCCATGGGTCCGATACAACAAGGTGGGAGCCTTGGAGTATGAGGCCCTGTTTGAGGAGGGGAAGGAAGTCTCTAAACGGCTGTACCACTGAGTCCTGAAGCTTTCAAATCCACCAAGCGGTGGTATACTGTCAACAGCACACATGTCGGCCAATACGGTCGGCCAAAGGAGCGTACGATGAAACGAAACGGATTGAAGCGACCAGTTCTGTTCATGCTGGTTCTGTGCCTCATCGCGAGCTTTACGTTTGCACAACCAATGATGGAAGTGCCGAGTACGGAAAAGCTTGTCATCCTGGCAACCACGGACCTTCATGGAAATGTCTGGGGGTTCAGCTATGAGAACGACAAGGATACGACCAACACCGGCATGGCCAGGATCGCATCCTATGTCGAGGAAGTTCGCAAGCAGGAACCGTATGTGGTCTTGTTGGACAATGGGGATACCATCCAAGGCAACATCATGACCGATGACCTGTACAACAAACGTGAAGGCGAACATCCGGTCATGCGGGCAATGAACCTGCTCGGCTATGACAGCATGACGCTGGGGAATCATGAGTTCAACTTCGGGGAAAATCTGATCAAGCGGATCCAGACCCTGGCGAATTTCCCGATTCTTTCGGCCAACCTTGCCCGCGTCGACGGAACCATGGCCGCGGTGCCGTATACCATCATCGAACGTGGTGGACTGAAGATCGGTATCATCGGATTGACCAACCCGAACGCACCGCGTTGGGACGGGGAGAAGACCGACCCCTTCCTCTATGCTCCGGTAGGTCCGGCAGCAAGAAGGGTGGTGGACATCATCAAGGACAAGACGGACATCATCATCGTTGTCAGCCATGTCGGGCTCTATCCTGAGTATGACGAGGAAGGGGGCAGTGACGGGGCGAACAGCATTCTGTCCTTGTGCCCCGAAGTCGATGTGCTCATCGTTGGGCATGATCACAATGCCATCAAGGAGTTCGAAGGCACCACCGTCATCGGCGGGGCACGTAACCTTGGTCGTGAAGTCATCCGCATCGACCTGACGCTGGACAAGCAGAAAAACGTCATTGACCGCAAGATTGAGCTGGTGGATATGGCAAACTACCAGCCGAGTGACCTGATCCGCAAGAATGCTTTCATTGCAGAAGCTCACAAGGCAACTCGTGATTTCATCAGTGGTGGAGCACCCACGGCAGATGGAAAGAGCAGCGGAGGCATTTTCGGCAAGGCTGCAGTGGACTTCCAGCCGAAGAACGAGATCGCCGGCATTCCGGAAGGAAAGCTCCGTGATACCGCAGTCATGGATCTGATCAATGACGTACAGCTGCTCAACAGCGGAGCCGATGTTTCTGCTGCCGCCCTCTTTGCCGATACCAGTGACATCAAGGCAGGGGATATCAACTACGGAACCATTTTCGGCATCTACAAGTACGACAACACGCTCTATCGCGTGAAGGTGACAGGCAAGGAGCTGAAATCCTACATGGAATGGTCGGCCGCCTGCTACAACCAGTGGGTGGAAGGGGATGTGTCGATCAGTTTCAATCCCGAGAAGCCCGGGTACCTGTATGATATGTTCAGCGGCGTCGACTATGAGATAGATCTCTCCCAGCCGGTGGGGCAGAGAATCCGCAACGTGCGCTTCAAGGGAAAACTGCTCACCGATGACCAGGACCTGACCCTTGCGGTGAACAACTATCGCTACTCCTCAGCCTTGAAAGCCCAGAAGCTTGTTGCAGGAACCAAGGAGTGGGAGAGCCCGAACTCCATCCGCGACATGTTGGTCGAGTACATCAAGAGCAAAGGTGTCATCCAGCCGAAGGTCGACAACAACTGGAAGATCGTAGGCGTCAACCTTGCAAGCCCGTATCGTGACCAATTGGTGAAGATGGTCAATGAGGGGAAGCTTGAAGTACCCTATGCCAAGGCTTTGAATGTCAACGAACTGAAAAAGCAAGGCGTCATCAAATAACCGCACATAAGAGGGGAGGTGGCAAAAGCCACCTCCTCTTGCTATTGGTCAGGATCCTGGAGATCCTTGTTTCTGCGTTTTCGGACACTCTCGGTGAGCAGATACTCTATCTGCCCATTGATGGAACGGAAATCGTCTTCCGCCCATCGGGCAAGCTCTTCCCACAGTGATGACGACAGACGCAGCAATACTTGTTTCTTCGCCTTATCCTTTGCATCCATGCGTCATCCCCTTTGCATCAATAGATCGATCCACTGTTTACGATCGGCTGGGCATCACGGTTTCCGCAGAGCACCACCAGCAGATTGCTGACCATGGCCGCCTTGCGTTCCTCATCCAGCTCAACCACGTTGTTGCGGCTCAATTGCTCAAGAGCCATTTCCACCATACCCACGGCCCCTTCCACAATCTTCTGCCTGGCGGCAATGATGGCGGAAGCTTGCTGGCGTTGGAGCATTGCTGCGGCAATTTCCGGGGCATAGGAGAGGTGGGTGATCCTGGCCTCCACAATCTCCAGACCTGCAACCTCAACCTTGCTCTGCAGTTCCTCCATCAGGTCATGCGCAACCTCGGTACTGCTTCCGCGCAAGGATTTTTCGTCGTCCTCCGAATCGTAGGGGAAGAGGCGTACCACGTTTCGAAGCGCTGAATCACACTGAATGGAGAGGTAGTCCACATAGTTGTCGACATTGAAGACAGCTTTTGCAGTATCGACAACCTTCCAGATCACCACAACCCCGATGATGATGGGATTGCCCAGTGCATCGTTGATCTTCTGCCTGTCATTGTTCAAGGTCATCGCTTTCAGGGATATCTTCTTCTTGGGAAGCTGGATGGAGTAGCTGGTGACAGCCTTCGCCCCGTCACTCTTTGCCTCTGTCTTCGGAGTCATGGTGGTGCCTTCGCTGGCAGTGGCAGGGTTGATGGCAGTGACAAACGGATTGACAAAGTAGAAGCCGTCATGCTTGAGGGTGCCATAATACTTTCCGAACAGGGTCAGCACCAATGCCTCATTCGGTTTGATAACCTTCAGACCACCAAACAGGATGGGACCTACCACAAACCCGTATATGGCGGTGACAATGAGCAGCAGAACCCTCAGTACAAGGGGAATGTCCCATGCAAAAGCGCTGACGAAGAAAAAGATGCTGAGCAGGATCAAGAGCGAATTCATGATCAGAACAGCCATGCCGTTGGCTTTTCGATTGAGAACCTTCTCCTGTGAGTAGACGGAATCGTTCATGCGATTGCCTCCATTGGTAATACATAAGGATATCAAAATGATATCATCTAGATATTCTTCTCTTCCGCATGTTTTGTCAAGAGTCTGATATCGTCTTGTGCATTGCTGCAGAGAATAGGCGGTTTGGTACAAGGTGGGTTGTATGTTGCAGGAACGCCCAATCTATGTATTTACTTTTTGATGCATGAGAATACCATGAAGCATGAGATTTGGGAAAACAACGCATCTTCTGCAAAACATCGTACCCATGGTTCCAACCCAGCAAATCAGTAGGGTCTGTGTGCAGACCTTCTTTTTTCTGCTATACTGTGGGAAGATACCATCAAAGGAGCAGCAATGGAACATTGGACTATACAGGATGCTGAAGCGTTGTACCGCATCAATGCGTGGGGCAACGGCTATTTTCATATTTCCGAGCAAGGCGAGGTGGAAGTGCGCCTGAAGGACAAGTCTCCGGACTCATCGGCCAGCTTGCTCTCCATTGCCAAGGGTCTGCAGATGCGCGGCATGAAACTTCCCGTGTTGCTTCGCTTCTCCAATATCCTTGATGACAGGATCCAGCACATCAATGAAAGCTTCTTGCAGGCAATAGCAGATGTCGGCTACCAGGGCACCTACCGTGGGGTGTATCCGATCAAGGTGAACCAGCAACAGCAAGTGGTGGAGGAGATCTGCAAATATGGCAAGCAATACCACCATGGCCTGGAGACCGGCAGCAAGGCCGAGCTGATCATAGCCCTTGCCCATATCGATGATCATGAAGCGTATGTGATCTGCAACGGCTACAAGGATGAGGAGTATATCGATCTCGCCCTGAGAGGGCTCTCCTTGGGTATCCAGACCGTGCTAGTCATTGAGATGCCGGGGGAAGTGGGAATCATCCTTGAGCGTTCCAAAGCCCTGGGCATCAAACCCAACATCGGGATACGTATGAAACCTTCAACGGTTGCCAGCGGTCACTGGACGGACAGCGGCGGAGACCGCAGCGTGTTCGGACTGAACACCACGCAGGTGATCGAGGTGGTCGATCGGCTCAGGAGTGAGTCAATGCTTGACTGCCTCAAACTGTTGCACTACCACCTGGGTAGCCAGATTCCCACCATTCATGATATTCGTGTGGGAGCCACGGAGGCGGCACGAGTCTATGCAGGACTCATCCATGAAGGTGCTCCCATGGGGCTGCTGGACATCGGCGGCGGACTTGCGATTGATTACGATGGTACCCATTCAGATTCCAGCAACAGCAGGAACTACTCCACCAAGGAGTACTGTGATGACGTGGTTGAGGAAATCATGACCATCTGCAAAGAGGAACATATCGTTCACCCCACCATTCTCAGTGAGTCTGGACGAGCCTTGGTTACCTACTATTCGGTGCTGTTGATGAATGTACTGGATACCAATCGGTTCCGCTCTCCTTCCAAGGCTTCCCCGTTCGAGGATAGTGCCCTTCCTGCGTTGGAGAATCTTTTGTATGTACGGACCATGCTCAATGAGAAGAACGCACAAGAGTGCTTGAACGATCTGAACTACTATCGTGAGGAAATCCGCAACAAGTTTCTGTATGGCAAGGTGAACATACGCGAGCGTGCTGCCGCCGAACATGTCTATTGGGAAATCGTTGCGGAAATCCAGGATAAGTATGGCAATGTGAATGCCACAGAGTTCAAGAAGCTCGAACATCAACTCTCTGATATTTACTATGCCAACTTCAGCCTGTTCCAGTCCCTGCCGGATGTGTGGGCGATCGACCAGCTCTTTCCCATCATGCCCATCCACATGTTGGACAGGAAGCCCGACCGCATGGCGGTGCTTTCTGACATCACCTGTGACAGCGAGGGAAAGATTGACCGGTTCATCGGTGACCGTGAGACTGCAGACACCCTCTCCTTGCATACCCCTCCTGAGGATGAGGACTATATCTTGGGTGTGTTTCTGGTTGGTGCGTATCAGGAGACGTTGGGGGATCTGCACAACCTGCTTGGGGATACCAATGTGGCGACCGTTACCTTTGAGAACGGGAGCTTCAGCCTTCACAATGAGTTGGAAGGCGATACTGTAGCCGATGTGCTGAGCTATGTGGAATACGAACCGAAGCGTTTGGAAGGCATGATCCGCGCCAAAGCGGAGAAAGCAGTGGAAGAGGGGAGGATCACCCCGCTCGAACGACGGAAGATCATCTCAGCCTATACAGCCGGCATGAGAGGATATACCTACTATGAGACCGACCAAGAGGAGTAAATGATGCAGAAGAAACGTCTGATGATCATAGGCGCAGGTGGCGTGGGCAATGTTGCCGTGCGCAAGTCCGCCAGAATGGAAGACCTCTACGAGGAGATTCTTTTGGCCAGCCGGACACAAGCAAAGTGTGATGCCATCGCCAAGGAAGCAGGACCGGTGCCGGTACAGACAGCACAGGTTGATGCGGATAATGCCGAGGAACTGGCCAAGCTGATCAGAAGCTTCAAGGCTGATGTTGTGCTGAACGTAGCGCTTCCCTATCAGGACCTTTCCATCATGGAAGCTTGTCTGCTTGCCGGAGCCCACTATGTGGATACGGCCAACTACGAACCCAAGGATGAGGCTCACTTTGAGTACTCCTACCAGTGGGCTTTCGAACAAAGATTCAAGGATGCGGGATTGACAGCCCTTCTGGGCAGTGGCTTCGACCCTGGGGTCACCAACGTGTTCACAGCCTATGCGGCCAAGCACTACTTTGACGAGATGCACTATCTGGACATCGTGGACTGCAATGCAGGTGATCATGGCAAGAGCTTTGCCACCAACTTCAATCCTGAGATAAATATCCGTGAGATCACGCAGCATGGCCGGTATTATGAGAAGGGGGAGTGGGTCAGCACCGAGCCGCTGGAAATCCATCAGAGCGTTGACTACCCGCGCGTGGGAGCCAAGGAGAGTTACCTGCTCTTCCATGAGGAACTGGAGTCCTTGGTCAAACACTTTCCCACGCTCAAGCGGGCCCGCTTCTGGATGACCTTCGGCCAGCAGTACCTGACCTTCCTCCGTGTTCTGGAAGAGGTCGGAATGACCAGTATCACGCCGATCAATTTCCAGGGGATGGAGATCCAGCCCCTGCAATTCCTCAAGGCTGTATTGCCGGAACCTGCCTCACTGGGAGCCGGCTACCAAGGACAGACCTCCATCGGGTGCCAGATACGGGGTGTGAAGGACGGAAATCCGAGGAGCCTGTACATCTTCAACAACTGCAGCCATCAATTGGCGTATCAGGATACGAAGTCCCAGGCTGTCTCCTACACAACCGGGGTCCCTGCCGCGCTCGGGGCAAGTCTGGTTGCACGGGGTGTCTGGAACCGCAGCGGGGTGAACAACATGGAGCAGTTCGATCCCGATCCGTTCCTTGCCGAGCTCGGGCCCATGGGCCTTCCTTGGGAAGTCGTGGTTGACGGCAAGCTTGCCTTTGGAGTCTGAGCATGATTGATCCACAGGCAATCACCCATACCCCAGCCTTTGTGCTGGAGTATGAGGCTCTGCAAAACAACCTGCGCCTTATCAAGGGACTGCAAGAAGAGTTGGATGTCTCGTTCCTGTTTGCACTGAAGGGGTTCGCCATGCATGCAGTGTTCCCGGAACTTGCTTCCTGCGCTCATGGGGCAACTGCATCCTCACTCAATGAGGCACTGCTTGCCTCTCCCTACTTTGCAGAAGTGCATGCCTATGCACCGGTCTATCAGATGCGTGAATTTGAAGCCATAGCACGCATTGCAAGTCATATCACCTTCAACTCACTGTCCCAGTATGAGAAACATCGCAAAGAGGTATCCCATGCTTCTGTGGGATTGCGGGTCAATCCCTTGTACAGCACCGTCTCCACAGCGCTCTATGATCCCTGCAGTCCTGGATCCCGGCTGGGGCTTCTGCCGGAAGATCTCAAGACCCTTCCAGAGGGGATTGAAGGCCTGCATGTGCACAACCTGTGCGAGAGTGGTGCCCAGGATACTGCCTCCACGCTTGCTTCGCTGGAACAGCACTACGGACATCTGCTGGACGGGCTTGCGTGGCTGAATCTTGGGGGAGGCCACCTGGTTACCCGAAAAGGGTATGACCTTGACCTGTTCCGCGAAACAATCCTTGCTTTCAAGCAAAGACATTCCAACCTCACCCTCTACTTTGAGCCCGGGGCCGCTTTTGTGTGGGAAACCGGGTACTTGGTAACCACCGTGTTGGATGTCGTGAAGAACCGGGGATATACGACCCTGATGCTCGATACCTCGTTTGCAGCTCATATGCCCGATTGCCTGGAGATGCCCTACGCCCCGAATGTGGTGGGAGCCACGGTAGGGGAGAGCGGGATTCGGCTGGGTGGCTGCAGTTGCCTTGCCGGCGACTGGGTGGGTTCCTACACCTTCGGGGAAGAACCGAAGGTGGGTGACCGTCTGGTCCTGTTGGATATGATGCACTACACCATGGTCAAAACGACCATGTTCAACGGCATTGCCCTGCCAGATATCGGCATCATGCAAGAGGGGAAGTACCGCATCGTCAAATCATTTGGATTTGATGACTATCAGCGAAGACTCAGCTAGGAGATGACGATGGACCATTGGTTTCTCGATTCCGAATTTCCCAATAGTGAAGCACACAATGCTGTGTTTCATGTCATTCCCTTCCCGCTGGAAGAGACAGTCTCCTATATGGGGGGTACCTCACAGGGTCCTGCCGCACTCATCGATGCATCCTCGCAGCTCGAACAGCTGGTGGAAGGCTTCGGCAATCCCGGTAAGCTGGGAATCCATACCACACAGGCCATCGATTGTGCATTTTCGGCTGAGAAAGCTCTGGCACAAGCAACGCAGCGCATGATCGAAGCAGGAAAACATGGGTCTCTGCCTGTCTTGCTCGGAGGTGAGCACTCGGTGACCAACGCAGCCATAGGGTTTCTCAGGGAGCAATATCGCCAGGAGGAGGTCGGTTTTCTGCAGTTCGATGCCCATATGGATCTGCGTGACAGCTATGAGGGGAGCAAACTCAGCCATGCGTGTGTCATGCATAGGGTGGCAGAAGCTGGCTTTCCCTTGTTCCAGGTCGGTATCCGAAATTACAGCGAAGAGGACCTAGATGCAAGGAAAGCGTTCGATATCGGCCACTTTGATGCTTCTGCACTCTACAAAAGCAAGCTCGATGGGAGCTTTCTCTCTTTGTCCCTGCCACCGAAGTTTCCCCGAAAGCTCTACATCACCTTTGATGTGGATGCTCTGGATGCAGGTCTGATGAGTGCAACCGGCACCCCTGACCCAGGCGGACTCGCCTGGTGGGATGCCATTATCCTAGTGGAACAACTGACACAAGGCCATACCATCGTAGGACTTGATGTGGTGGAACTTGCACCCTCTGTCTTGCATCATCCTGCGTATACTGCTGCCAAGCTCACCTATTTTCTGATGGGCCTAGCTGCAAAGCGCAACGCCAAGCTCACGTGAGGCTGAGAGGGCCTCTTCATCGGGGGAATCGAGTGCGATGACAGGAGAGGCAAGCAGCTGTGCCCCCGCATCGAGGGCTGTCTGTTTCCAATCCTCCATCCACTGGCCGTCCCCCCAGCCGTACGAACCGAAGAGCACGAGCTTGCGACCGGATAGGTGAGGAAGCAGTCCTTCGAACATGGGTTCGAACACTTCATCCTCCAAACCTTCTGAACCCATGGCCGGACATCCAAAGGCAAAACCGTCGTAGCTGTCCAGCATGTCTGCAGAAAAGATTCCTGCCTGGATGATCACAGCCGTTCCTCCGGAGGACTTCACTCCTTCGATGAGGGCATTTGCCATCGCTTCGGTATTTCCCGTACCGCTGTAGTAGATCACTGCAATTTTGTTCATAGAGCCTTCCTTTGCACCGTAAGCCGTTCAATGCTCCACCCTTTGTGGTGGAGTTCGAGATAGACCTTGGTGCAGTGTTTGTATTGTGCAAATATGCGTTTTGCTGTGTCTACGTCATTGTAGACCTTCCAGCACCCGTCACACAGTCCTCTGCAACCCTGATTCTGGATGAATGCCTTTACATCCTGGGTAGGGTAGCCCAGAAAGAGCCCGATCTCATGGGGAAACGTTTGCTCCTTCTGGCTATCAAGCCTTTCCTGCAGATGCTTCAGCAAATGAGGGCAGGAACCGATGGGATATCCCAGGGGGCAGAGCAGTGTCTGCACTTCCTCGTCCTTCATTTTATCATCAAGCAGGTGCGGCCGATGCACATACAAGAGATGCAGTTCATCCTTGCTGGACAAGAGGGTGATGGCAACCCCTTTGTCGTTGAGCATCCGGTTCCAGGTTGCAACCTGTTCGACAACCGCCTGTGTATCACGGTACCGGTAACTGATCAGGTTGCCCACCTTCAGTGCGGCAAGCGTTGGGGATGCATAACGCACCAAGAGTTCGTCTGACACGGCCTTCCTCAAATCAGAAATGAATTAGCATACGCTAACATATCTTTGATACACGAAAGAAGGAGGCTTGGTCAATACCTAGCAGAAAGATAAGAATTAAGCTTTGCTGCTTTCACTCATCTCGATGAGACGTTGCATTTTCTGTGACAAGGAGGAAGCCTTCCCGAATTGGGTATCAGCTTTCATCTGTGCCCAGCGATAGATGAGCTTTGCATCCTCAAAGTTGCCGATCTTCCGATAACAGCGGCCGATGTGCACCATCAGGCCGATCAACTCTGCCTGGGTGGCGAAATCTTGCTCTGTTTCAAGATACGAACGGACAATGATGTAGTGCTCCAATGCTTCCCGGTAGTTCTTCATCCGTTCAAGGCAGAAGCCAAGGGCACAGCGGGCCATGATGGCCTGGTTGGAGACAGAACCACTGAGCTCCTCAAGCAGGCTGAGCACATGCCTGCGGATGACCACCTCCCGGGTGTACTCTTTCTTGGCGTGCATGATGTCTGCCTGAAGGCAGAGGGCGTCGATATAGAGATCATACGATGGGCCGTTCTCCTCAGACCACGGCAACGCAAGCAGGGAGGCAACGATTCCTTCCGCTTCCTCCAGCTGGCTGTTGTCCAGATAGGACTGTCCCAAGGCAAGCAGGGCTTCCAAGGTGAGATCGCTGCCATCCCCATGGAGTGCTTGGTTCGTCTGGTAAATCTGCTGGGCTACCTCGAGCTCGCGCTCACTCTCTTTTGCCTCAAGGTATGCCATATTCAGTTCACTCATCAAAAGTACATAGTGCTGATTCATCGGCCCATGTGCATTGAAGTGAGCAACCCGCTTCTTCTCCAGGTCCGCAATGTTCTGTTGCACTTTTGCAAAGTACACCGGGTCATCGAGCTCGCTGGTCAAAAGCAATTTGGCAAAATAGTTTTCCATACTTGGATTATATACAGCCTGCACCTCTTGCTACAAGCTTGTTCCAGGTTTTCTGCAACGCAACGCCAGATAGCAGTCTTGGATGTAACTGTCCAGCATCATTGCACCCGAACGATCGGTATAGAGGTCTGTTATCACAAAACCTGCCTGCGTGAGGCCTCCAAGCAAATCACCCAAGGTGTGGCTGAACTCGACGGTGTCGTGTTTGGAGAGTCGCTTTTCAAGTTCTTTCTTTCCCAGGCTGGTGAGATCACTGTAGGGAAGGGTGTATTTGACGCAAAGCTTGTCGTGCATGGCCTTCTTCTCATCAAAGATATAGAGCACCGGATTGGTGACCGAGGTGAGAAAGCAGCCCCCCTGTTTGAGTATCCGATGGCAATGCCGGTACATGGTGTGCACTTGGTCGATGAAACAGGTGGATGTCGGATTGTAGATCAGGTCAAAGCGCTCGTCAGCGAACAAGGAGAGATCACGCATATCCGCTTGCACGCATTCCATGTCCAGTCCAAGCGAGTCTGCATAGGACTTGTCCTGGTCAAGTTGTTTTTGTGAGATGTCCAGCACGGTGACATGTGCTCCAGCAAGACTCATGAGGACTGCTTGCTGCCCACCTCCACAGGCAAGGGCAAGCACTTCCTTGCCCTCAAGATCTGCCACCCAATGGGGGGGAACCTGTTTGAAAGGAGAGAGGACCATATCGAGTTCCCCGTTGCGGGCCTTCTCGATCTGTGTTTCAGTCACCCCATCGGTCCAGATATTCTTCTGCCCGACTTCCCAGTCCCAGGCTGTGGCATTGTGTTGTACGTACGTTTCCATGGCCAGACCATAGCACGGAAGGCATAAGTATGCAACCAATGAAAAACAACTGTATTTATTGTAGAAATTTAGTTTCCAGAGGAGTATAGGTGAGCAACCCTTTTTCCTGATGTGAATGCATAAGGGCGAGCGCACATTGTTTGGTGCCAAAGGGATGAACAGGAACGAGTTGAGGGCATCGTGCACGGCGAAAGAGGGTCACATGTGCTTGGAAGGAGGTGTCTTCGACAGGGATATGCTCGCGCATCAGCAGTGACACCAAGTGGTGTTGCAACTCATGCAGTACCTCTGAATGAGAAACCCCAGCCCAGATGACATCCCCATCCCGTTTGGCGAACCTGCCGAGGTGTGTGAACGTCAGATCAAGCGGGGATAGGGGAATCTGGGAAAGCAATGAAGCGAGTGGTTCAACCAAGGATGGGTCACGTTCTCCGAGAAAGCACATCGTGAGATGCAGATTTTCCCGACGGGTCCTTGTTCCTTTGGCAAGGGAAGGCTCGAGGCGATCCTGCACCTTGTAAAGGTTGTCTTTGGTCGCTGCATCGAAGAGTACACCATAGAAGAGTCGCATGTCTTGAGTATAGGAGGGAAGTGCGTTTTTGCCAAGAAGCAAGAAAGACCTCCCTGGTTTCCCAAGGAGGTCTTCTTTAGCGGCAAAGGGACTCGGACCCCTGACCGAACGGATATGAGCCGTTTGCTCTACCAACTGAGCTATGCCGCCATAACAACTCTTGCACTATAGCCAAGCGTTCAACCTTAGTCAAGAGGGTTTTTCTCACTTTTTTCCTACCCAATTGTGTGCTATGCTCACCTCTATGGAAAAGAAACAGTATGTGTGTCCCAAATGCGGTTGCACTCACTAT
>RZYT01000264.1 GCA_009930195.1 Spirochaetia bacterium
TTCTCTGGAATATGCTTCGGGTATTGGTATCCGGCTCCTTGAACAGGCTCATGATCAGCAGTTCCTCCAGCGCGCTGAGAATTCCTACGACTACCAGCAGTGCAACGAAGAGCCCCGTACCGGTGAGCAGAATCAGGCAGATGGAAACCACCACCATCACCCCGGTCAGCTTGTTGCCATAGGTATGCAGCGAGTAGATGCGTCCGTTTTTCACCTTGCTGACAGCCAAGGTGAGTGTCTTGATCACGAAGATGGCTATGATCCCTCCCAGATACGGTTGGATCAGGGGCATCTGAAAGCGGACCACATACAAGGTGAGTGCACTGTAATAGACCAAATCCCCCAAGGAGTCCAGGCGAGCACCAAGGTTGCTCTCACAGTGCAGCTTGCGCGCCAAGTATCCATCCAGGACATCGGTGATGCCGCAAAGCACAACCAAGGCAAACAGGGGGACAGGATGATCTGAACTGAAGAACAAGGCAAAAGCCAGCACGATTCTGGAAAGAGACAGTATATTGGGAATACTCGCAACACTACCCATGCTTGTGCTCCTGGGTACATCATACCAGAACAATCAACAACGGCTTAGTATGTGGTTTACGAAAAATGCAAATTTCCTCAGAATTACCAAGCAACCGCTTGGCCATGGTACCCTGTGCATGCAGATATCCAACACTCTGTGCTCACACCTTGGATTTCTCCCACAACCCGAAACCCAGCTGCGTTTCCACCTGCTTCTGCACTTCTGAAAGTGGCTTTCGGTACTTGGTCAGGCTCTGTCCAAAGGACACTTCCTTCAGATTGGAGTAGGAAAAAAGCATCTGCTCGATGGAAATGTCGCCCTCTTTCAAGGCTGCTGTCAGTACTGATCTGATCTTTTCGCTGACCAATTGCAGAAAAACCCGTCCTGGGTAGCAAGCCGGGCTGTGCACCTGCAGGTTCTGGCAGTCCTCAAAATTCATCAGGTTATCAAATCTTCGCTCAAAGGCATTGCGCTTCTCGTACATGTCCAGGGCCTGCTGGCTGGAAAGACCGGTATTGGTTACCAAGGCCCAGAATCCTGCATGCGAGGAGTTGAAGAGGTGCAGCGGATCGACAACAAGAAGAGCGCTTGTCTTGCCGGTGTTTCGTTTTCTTACCTTGAAATAGGTTTCGTAGAGACGAGCATGTTCCTCCACCCGCTCCTCCCGTTCCAGCTCCAGCTTGCACTGCGCCAGCAAGGAGAGCAGGTTTTCCTGTTGGTTGTTTCTCCAGAGCTCATCATAGAAAAGATGGACTTGCAGATGCTCGTCCGGGAGAAAGGGAGCATCAAATTGCAGCGCCCTGATCACACGCTTCTGGGCATCAAGCAGCGGTACTCCTCCCTCGACATCCTTGCGATGACGGGCAATGCACTCATCAAGCCAGCGTTGTCTGGTAGGAACACGGAGCAGAAACGATCGGTTTTGCTCCACCAACTGCTCGATGCGCTGCAGTGAGAAGAATCGCCGGTTCAGCATGAGAATGGTGGAAGTATCAACATCCAGATAGGCGAGCACCGATTCAATGGTCCTGACACCGAGCATTGTGCCGGAGAGCAAGTGGAACGAGAGCGGGAAGAAGTCGGCATGATCGGTAAGCAGGATGATGGTGTTCTGCTCGAGAGCCTCGCTGTCCCGGTTGTATCCATACTGAAGATACGGATTATGGTTCTCATAGCTGGCCACGGAGCAGAGATCAAATACGGCACAGGTTTGCTCGCTCGCCGTTTGCATCGCTTGCCATTGGCGAAGTTTCTCAGCATCGAAGAGCTGGAGGAGCCTCTGCATTTCCTGCCAATCCGAGGGCCCGTGATAGAGGCCCTCTCTCCCCTCATCCCAGTAGAGGGAAAATGAGAGCGGCCGTCGAGTGACCAGAAGGTACCAGGCAAGATACAACAGCTGGTGAACATCTTCTTTTGCAAAGAGCGAGAGCAGATCGCTTTTGATCGTCGAGGTCTCCTCGACAAACAATTCCAACATTTTCAGGCCAAGCGCCTGGAAGTTCGGAACAACCTGCGTATCATCTTGGTTTTGTTCTGCCATCTTCTGCTTATAGGTTGGATTATAGATGCGCTGGGAGGTGACCGGATCCAATTTCCCTATGCACCGCCTTTTGTGACGTGTTTGCTTCTTGTCCGGGTCCCAGTAGTGCCGGTCCTCGTACAAATACGTTACATTGTTCTTTTTGTTCCTGATTTCTATGACTTTTGGAGAAGATAGTGTAGCAAACATGTTATAATTTATAGCATTCTCAGCAGGGAATCTCAAGAGTAAATCACACCCTGTAAATTACTTATTCGTATCCATGTTATAAAGGTTGTAAAATCACAAACAGTTATATTATAACAAATAGCATATCACTCATTGTTGCTTCTCCCAAAATTCTGTTACAATTTCTTATCACATTCACAAAGGAGAATTCTGTGAAAAAGACAAGTAAATTATATCGCAATTTGTTTCTGGTAGGTCTCATTCTCTTGCTCACCATGCCCTTCCTTGCGGCTCAGGGACAGAAAGAGAGTACCGCAACCATTTCTTTTGCCGGATCGGGAGGGTATCCCCCCTTCAACTATCTCACCGAAGAGGGGGCTGTTGCCGGCTTTGATGTGGACGTAGCACAAGAGATAGCGAATCGGCTGGGCAAGGAACTGAACTATGTGACCACCAGTTGGGATGGCATCGTCGAAGGACTCAGGGCAAAACGCTATGACGGCATCCTCGGCAGCATGGGCATCACTGCAGAGCGACAGAAAGTGGTTGATTTCTCCCTGCCCTACTACTACAGCGGCCCGCAGCTCATTGCCCGCAAGGACGGTTCGATCCAGACCCTGGAAGATCTGAAAAGTTCCCATACCCTGGGACTGGTGACCGGAACGACCTTTGAACAGGACGCGATGAAGCTCGGCACCAAGGTCAAACTCTATGAGGATGACAACCAGACCTTGATCGAGTTGCTCAATGGCCGTATTGATGGAGTGCTTACCGACAGGATCGTAGGTCTGAACGCCATTGCAGCC
>RZYT01000265.1 GCA_009930195.1 Spirochaetia bacterium
ATGGCTACCGAAGGGTACTTCCTCTCGGAAATGAAGTGGGTGATCCGTATCCTTGCGTTTGCAGGTGCGCTGCTGCTGATCACTGCCAATGTGGTGCAGGATGCAATCGGACTCTCCTTTCTCGCAGTCGTCTTGCTCTACCAGTTCCATGCAAAGCGGGTACAACAGCACTCCAAACCTGCCTAAGCAGTTGAAAAGCCGTTGCACACGCATGCAACGGCTTTTTATCATGAAAGGCCATCTGCTGACAGCCTGTGGAGCTGAATGCTCTTATTCCTCAAGCACCCACGTAGCTGAATGCCCCTTGTTGTCTCCCCTGCAGGGCGGAAATCGTTTCCCCACTTCCATCGATACCGTTTTCTCAGGATGGTCTTGGCAGTGATACTGTCCGCTCACCTCGCAGGTGGCTCCTGTCTTGGTGGAAACAGTCTCCTCTTCTGCAAGCTCTGCTTCCTGGGCTTTCACTTCCACCTCATCCGGGTCATCCGCCCCTTGTTTCCCCAACAACAGCCACTGCACCACTATCGCAGCACAGCCCACGAGAAAAATGAGGATGATGGCGATGGTTTTGACCTTCGGATCCTGTACAGCGATCAGAATCAATACCACGATGAGTACCATTACCACGATATAGACAATGGTGGTTTTCTGGACACGTTCTCTTTCCTGACTCTTATTCATACCTTCTCCTACTAAAGTTGATACCCAGGAGGGAAGAAATCATCTAGGTCGTATATAAAGCATACAGTAATAATTGCCAATTCTCAATCTTTTTCCTTATCAAGCAATTATATGGAGAAAAACCCAATACAGAAGGTGTTGGTTACAAAGAAAACCACAATACATGTTTTCCATTTCTTTATTTTCCTCCATTATATTGTCCTCAATATTATTGACATATCTCAAGCTTCTTCCTATACTCACACCATCAACCGGAGGACATCATGAAACGAATACTACCAACCATTCTTATTGTTATGAGCATCTTCTCTTTCTCACTCTCAGCAAACTCTTTTGCCCCCTTCATCGAAACCGAACAGGGCACCATTGCCCTGCTTCACCACACCTATCAAAACGGGAACTCGTACGACCCAGCCCGCGAATTCGACTTCATCGCCCAAGGCGGTCAGGACAACATCTACCCCTTCAGCCGCTATACGGTTGGTGCAACGGTCAATGAGAAACACCGCGTCTGGTTCACGTACCAACCGCTCCGTCTGGAGACTGCGGTGAAGTTTGAAGCCCCTGTATCGATTGGAGCAGCCAATTTTGCAGATGAACCTATGGAACTTACCTACAGCTTCCCCTTCTACCGTGGCACCTACACCTACGACTTGTTGGGAAAGTATGAAGAGGCTTACCTCGGTGTCGGCCTTGCCTTGCAGATCAGAAACGCATCCATCCAATTCAAGGCTGTGGATGGAGGCGAAATGTATGTGGGCCAGAATGTCGGCCTTGTCCCGGCCCTTGCCATCTACAGCGAGTATCGTTTCTCCTTCGGCCTGACCCTCAGTGCAGACATTGCAGGGTCCTATGCAAACCTTGCTTATATCAATGGAGCGGACTACGAGTTTGAGGGTTCCATTCTGGATGCTTCCCTTCGCATGAGTTATGCAGTACAGGAGGACCTTTCCCTCTTTGCCAATGCACGCTTCTTCGGTGGCACGTCAAACGGTTCCAGCGAGGCAGGAGGAGAGACCTGGACGGAGAGCAAGCAGAAGTACACCAAGAACAACATCGCTTCCCTTACCTTCTCGGCAGGCCTTACCTACCAGCTCTAGGGAATTCCCATTCCGGTTGCAATGCGCAGACCCACCATCTGCGCACTTTTTTCGTTCTCAGCCTTCCTCTTTTCCTAGGCAAATGAAGCTGGGGTGTGTACGATAGGAGTATACAGGAGGGTGACGTGCCTGCACATGCGATCGTAAACATCTTCAGCCTGCTTCCCCTGCTCTTCACCATCTATCTGGCAAAACGTCACCTTGCCGGGTCAAGGCAAAATTGGTACTACATACTTGCTTCAGTGATTACTATCATCATCCTGTTGCTGGAGGTATTGGAGACAGCGCTGACCGGAAGGGATGGCGTACTCTTTTTGCTGATGCACCATCTTGCCTATAGCACGGCATTTGCCCTCACTCCAGCCATTCCTCTCGTCATCCTCTTCTATCTGGGCTTCTCTTCGTTTACTTTCCGCTCAAAAATCCTGATATCCGTTCCCTTTGCTGCAAATGCAATCCTTTCGGTACTCTCAATACAAAACGGCTGGGTGTTTACCATCAATGAGGCGAATACCTACATTCGAGGTCCACTCTTCTTGTCAGCTACCATCATTTCGGCAGTATACTACCTGCTGATGCTCATGCTCCTCAAGAAGCTTGAAGCCACCATCATCGTGCCTTCGCGCATTCTTTTGGCCATGGTGTATCTTCTGCCCATTTTTTCCACCCTGTATCAATTGTTTTTCAACGAGGAAATATTCATTTTCAGCACGGTA
This sequence comes from Spirochaetia bacterium, assembly GCA_009930195.1. Taxonomy (GTDB): domain Bacteria; phylum Spirochaetota; class Spirochaetia; order Sphaerochaetales; family Sphaerochaetaceae; genus Sphaerochaeta. The sequence goes on from RZYT01000265.1 coordinate 2,498, forward strand.
GCCATTGCTCTCCTGCTCTACTATCTGATCATGCAGGAGGCAAGCTTTGACTATGATCTGCAGACAAAGGTGCGAAACCGCGTCTCATTCGAACACGAAATGCGTGCCCTTGAGCAGAGACTTCATCCCTTGGCACTCTTCGTCTTCGATGTGAACAACCTGAAGCAAACAAATGACGCATGGGGCCATCAGGAAGGTGATGCACTGTTGGCAAGCGTAGCCGATTTGCTCACCCGGGTTTTTGCTCCAAAAGGCAAAGTCTTCCGTGTCGGTGGGGATGAGTTTTGCGTCCTGGTCGAGACACAAGAACCTACAAATTGCCTGATCCTGCTGCAACGCTTCAAAGCCGCTGTTGCCCAGACCAATGAAATCCGGGTACCACCGATCAGCATTGCCTGCGGCTATACTTGTCTCGACCGTACCAACAAATTGTCACTTTCCAAGGCCTTCCATCTTGCCGACGATGCCATGTACCGCGACAAGATGGAACAAAAGCAGAAGTTACGTCAGTAGACCGAGCAGCTGCATCTGCAGTTC
>RZYT01000266.1 GCA_009930195.1 Spirochaetia bacterium
CAACCAGTCTGAGTTTTGTTGAGGCTGGACCTTCACAGCGAGGACTGGTGTTGGAATGGCCCCGGTTTTCCTTGGCAGCGCTGAATATGGGCAGCGAGGCTCTGACAACTCTGTATGTTCCCTATCAGCGCCTAATGCTGGGAAACACGTTCATCGTTTCACTGCATGAACGGCACAGCTTGGCATCACTTGTCCTGGAGCCCTCTTTCTCTCCTTCGATGGGGCTGCATCTCAGCTCTTCCGTCTCGGTTCGGTTCGGTCCGTTTTCCTATCACACCGCGTATAGGACCAATCGGTGGGAACGGATCAGTTCGCTTGGGGTGGAAAGCAATCTGCATGCTGTTCGCATCATGAGCGTTGCTTCCACCGCCTTGGGATACCCTCCGTTATTCGGGGGTGAGACGCAAGAGCTTGAGCATGCCTACGCTTCCCGTCTTGGGTTTGATCTGTGGGGTTGCGAGTGGTTGCTCGGTTGGCAGCAGAACCTGCAGGGCAGCGACCGGGCGGAGCGACAGGTGCTGGTCAGCCTGGCTCGCTCAGGAGTCTCCCTGGAGTTGGGGTATCGGATGGGTGAGGGAGTGAGCCTGAGCCTGCAAAGCGGAGTCTCCTCTGTGCAGTGGTCCCCTGAAGGCTTCTCGTATCATCTGGAGCTGAAGCAGGGAGCTGTGGAATTCCAGGTGCGCTCAGATCCGAACCAGGTGCGCATTCTCTACCGCTTCACCACCGGCCGAGATACTGGATTTCCTCAACCAAGGTGATCTTGAACTGTTGCTGTACGGCGCTCCTGATGTGTTCGATCAACTCTTTGACATCAGTGCTGGTTGCCCTTCCGTTTGAGTTGATGATCATATTCGCGTGGCGGTGCGATATCTGGGCTCCTCCGATGGAGTATCCCTTCAGGTTGCATTGTTCGATCAGGGCACCGGCTTTCAGGCCTTCGGGATTGACGAAGATGCTTCCGATGCTTGGGTTGTCATATTGGCCGTTTGTCTTGCGTCTGTGCTTGACTTCATCCTTCTTTTTCCGCGCCTCACTGGTTTGGGTTGAAGGGAAAAGCCGGAATCCAGCTTCATAGAGGATGATGTCACGCCTCTCGGAGAACGGGGAGTTGCGGTAGGAGAACTCATCCAGGTGAACTTGCCTGCGATGGAGTTTGCCGTCAAAGGTCATGTAGTCCACATAGTAGAGTAGGTCGGAGATGCTGGTTCCGTGAGCGCTGCTGTTGCCGTAAATGGCCCCCCCAACGGTTCCGGGCAGTCCACCAAGCAGTTCAAGGCCGGTAAGGCCATCCTCGATGGCAAGGTCGATGGCCCGGTCCAGCAAGAGGCCGCAACGGACGCAGAACATCTCGCCCTGGACATGACGCCGCTTGAGGTGACTGGTGATGATGGTGAGCCCTTCGATGCCGTCGTCGCTGATCAGACTGTTGGTGCCCCCACCGAGGACGGTGATGGGAAGATCGTGTTCGTGGGCAAAGGACAAAAGTTCACGCAGTTCCTCGAAATCGGAGGGATAGGCGGTCAAATCGGCAACTCCACCGGTATGGATGCTTGAATACTGGGCAAGCGGAACCTGCCTCAGGATCAGTTGGTCAAGGTTGATTTTTTCACCGCTATTGCGTACATTGGTAGGCATGGAGACATCTTACCCCCTTTTTCTGGGGTGGGCAACCTAAAGGAGCTCTCAATGCCTGTCCTTCTCTATAACACCATGAAACGTTGTGTCGAGGAGTTTGTACCGCTGGATGACCAGCAGGTCGGTCTCTACTCCTGTGGCCCAACGGTCTACAACTATGCACATATCGGCAATCTCAGAACCTTCTTGTTTGAGGATTTGTTGAAGCGGGTGCTTCAGCTCAGCGGCTTTACCGTCAACCATGTCATGAACATCACCGATGTTGGCCACCTTACCGGCGATGGCGACGACGGGGAAGACAAGCTCGAGCGTATGGCCCATAAGACCAATCGTACTGTCTGGGAGATTGCCTCCTACTATACCGATGCTTTTTTCCATGATTACGATGCGCTGAACATGATCCGCCCAACGACGGTTTGCAAGGCAACCGACCACATCCAGCAGATGATCGACCTGATCAAGCGGTTGGAAGAGGGTGGGCATACCTACATCAGCGGAGGGAATGTATACTTCAGCATCGATTCCATCCCCGACTACGGCAAGCTTGCCCGTCTGGATCTTGAGTCACTGCGCACTGCCGTGCGTGATGATGTCGAGGCTGACGACAACAAGCGCAACAGCAAGGATTTTGTGCTCTGGTTCACCAACAGCAAGCATGGCGAACAGGCCATGATGTGGCCTTCCCCGTGGGGCAGAGGGTTCCCGGGCTGGCATATTGAGTGCTCGGCGATGAGCATGCACTACCTTGGCGAATCGTTCGACATCCACTGCGGTGGTATCGATGCCATTCCCGTTCACCACACCAACGAGATTGCCCAGAGTGAGGCAGCTACCGGAAAACCCTGGGTCAAGTATTGGCTGCATGGGGAGTTCCTGCTTGATGAGACGGGCAAGATGAGCAAGAGCAAGGGAGAGTTTCTTACCCTCAGTCTGCTCCAGAGCAAAGGCTTCGATCCTATGGATTACCGGTATTTCTGCCTGGGGGGCCACTATCGCAGTCAGCTGAAGTTCAACTTCGACTCGCTTGCCACCGCCCGTACAGCACGCAGCAATGTCCATGATCGTGTCCAGAATCTTCTCAAGGAAGGGGCAAGACAGGTCCCGCTTGCCTCCCCGAAGGCTCTTGCCCATCAACAAGCCTTCATGGAACACATCCAGAATGACCTCAACACACCTCGGGCCCTTGCAGACTTGTGGGGCGTGCTCAAGGATGATACGCTCGGCTATGACGAAAAGTATTCGCTTGTTCTTCTGTTCGATCAGGCGTTCGGCCTGAGGTTGTCCGAGATTGCGGTCCCTGAGAAAGAGACTTTCCCTCCTGAGGCCGAGGACTTGCTTCTGAAGCGAGTGCAGGCTAAAAAGGAGAAGAATTGGGCACTGGCAGACTCTT
>RZYT01000267.1 GCA_009930195.1 Spirochaetia bacterium
GAAGAACTTTCTGTGATGATCATCGGCAGCCCAGAGTGGATCATGGCAGGAAAGAATGACTTCACCCATGTCGATATGAACGACATCGAGCTGGGACGAAAAGCGGCAAACTTGCTGCTTTCCCAAATCCAGCAGGAAGACGAAGTCCCATTTCAACATATCATACAGGACTGTACCCTGATTGAGGGAAGTTCTGTACGAGATATACGTTAGGAGGAGAATAAAATGAGAAAGACACTTGCTGTTTGCATAGTGCTCCTGCTCGCAGTCGGTTTCTGCTTTGCTCAAGGAGCAGCAGAAGAAACCTATCCCACCAAAGCCATCAACTTGACCGTTCCGTATGGTGCTGGTGGTACTACAGACCTTACTGCCCGCGCTCTGGCGAATGCCATGGGACAGAAGCTGGGAACGACCATCAACGTGGTGAACACCCCCGGAGCTGGCGGAAGTGCCGGTTCCTTGAATGTGCAGAATGCAAAGGTGGATGGATACACCATGCTCGCCAATGGTATGCTGGCATTCACCACCATGCCCATCAATGGCTATACCGAGAAGACCTATCGTGAATGGGACATCTGGATCGCCACGTTTGCTCCCAATGCAATCATCGTTCCGAAAAACTCCCCGTACAACACGATCGAGGACCTGATTGCAGCGATCAAGGCCAATCCCGGCAAGATCACGGCAGGAACTGCAGGCATCGGAAGCGGCGGTCACTTCGGTGCTGAAGTCATCAAGGCCATTGCAGGGGCTCCCTACAAGCATATCACCTATGCCGGCGGTGGTCCTGCACTCACTGCCACCCTCTCCGGTGAAGTTGACTTCTGTCCCCAGCTGCTCGCTGAGTACAAAGACCTCATCATCAGTGGTGATGTGAAGTGCCTTGCAACCCTGTCCGACACCGACATTGAGCTTGCTCCCGGCGTTGTGGTGAAGTCCATTCTCCACTCCTATCCTACGGCCAGCAAGTTTGTGCCGATGGGCGAGGTGACCGGTATCCTGCTCCCCAACGGCTTGAGTGAAGCCAGCCTTGCCAAGCTCGATGATGCATTTGCCTTTGCAACCAAAGACAAGGCCTTCCTCGACTTTGCAGCAGTCAAGAGTTTCACTGTCATGCCGATGGGACGTGCAGATTCCCAGAAGTACCTCGATACCTTCGCCAGCAAGGCAAGCTATCTGATGTATGATGCAGGTGCTGTGGCCATCGATCCGGCCAAGTTCGGTTTCAAGCGCTGATTTTGTATGCGTACCAGGGTGGGCAACCGCTCTGGTACGCTTCATCCCTACCCCATTTCAGGATCTCAACATGGATACCAAGCAAAAGGATTTCACCATCTCCCTGGTGCTCTCACTGGTGGGCATCTACGCAACGGTCGAAGGCATCAGAATGTATCTGAAGGCAGCGCAACCACCGTTTGGAATTACCAACCTTTCCATCTCCCCAGCTCTTCTTCCGATCATTCTCGGATTACTGCTCCTCATCCTGAGCCTTGTGCTCTTTTTCCAAAGTGTGAAGGGAAGCAGCATCAGAGAGAGGTTCACCCTTCTGGTTGGATGGTTCGGACATTCTGTGAAGGATACGGATATCCGCATGATGGTGGGAGGCATGGCCATTATGGCCGTCTATGCCTTTCTGCTCATCGGGCTTCTGCCCTACTATCTGGCCTCAGTCATCTTCCTTATCGCCCTGATGCTCTTCCTTCGCGCCTCAACCATCGTGAAAAGCATCATCATCTCGATTGCAGCCGTTGGATTGGTGATTTTGCTCTTCCAGTATGGCTTCAATGTCTCACTTCCCTAACGGAGGCCACGTATGATCGCTACCTATCTGTTGGAAGCACTGTTGACCGTGCTTACCCCGCTTAATCTTTTGGTACTGGCCTTGTCGGTCGGATCCGGGCTCGTCATGGGTATGCTCCCCGGACTCAGCGCAACCATGGCCATCGCTCTGCTGACCGGCCTCACCTACAACTTTCCCACCCAGACGGCGCTCATCTCCCTCTTGGGTGTCTATGTCGGCTCCATCTCCGGTGGTTGCCAATCGGCAATCCTGCTCAACATCCCCGGCACTCCGGCCAGCGCCGCCACCGCCTTGGATGGGTTTCCCATGGCAAAGCGTGGGGATGGCGGACATGCAATCTTCATTGCAACCACTTCCAGCATGCTGGGAACCCTGCTCAGTGTGGTGTTTGTCCTAACCCTTACCCCGTTTCTCACCAGCATGGCGCTCAAGTTCGCCAGCTGGGAGTTCTTCCTCCTCTCCATCTTCGGCATCATGATCTGCGGCGCACTTACCGCCAAGGGAAATGCCCTGAAGGGATGGATCAGCGGCATCCTGGGACTCCTGGTCGCAATGATTGGCTTGGATACCGTGGATACCTTTGCCCGTTTCAGTTTCGGCAACGTAAATCTCATGTCCAATATCCAGCTGATTCCTGTCATGATCGGCTTGTTTGGCTTTCCCGAGATTGTGCGCTCCTTCAAGAAGGAAGGGGAAGGAACACCCATCAAGGTGTCGAAATTCCAACCAAGACAGGGTTTTGCTTCGGTGGCAAGAAACTGGGTGGCAGTCATCCGTTCCAGCATGATCGGTGTCATGGTCGGCATCATCCCGGGTGTCGGTGAGGATACGGGTGGCTGGCTCTCCTACTGGGCGAGCAAGAGCCGAAGCAAAGATCCCGAAAGCTTTGGGAAAGGCAATGAGTTGGGCATCATTTCGGCGGAAACCGGAAACAATGCCTGCATCGGCGGAGCGCTCATCCCGGTTCTCAGTCTTGCAGTGCCCGGATCAGCACCTGCAGCAGTACTGCTTGCCGCATTCCTGATGCACGGATACCGCCCGGGTCCCCTGCTCATGACCGAATCCCCAGGCTTTGTCTACAGCGTCAGCATCTATCTCATCACAGCTTCGTTCATCATGTGGTTCCTCTCCTTGCTCATCAGCCGTGGGACGGTACGCATCCTGGGGATCAAGAAAAAGCTGCTGAACTAGCTAAAAAAGAAGCAGAGAAAAAGGAAGAAAAAA
>RZYT01000268.1 GCA_009930195.1 Spirochaetia bacterium
GAGCAGAAGTACTTGCCAGAGTTGGAACATCTTTCCGAATCAGGAATGGAGTATCTGGTGGTGCTTGACGGCTTTGACAGCTCACGCCTTCTGGCCATAGCAGAGGCAGACTACACGCGCCTGGGCTTTTCCACAGCCACTGCCCTCAAACAGGATGCAGCATTCCTGCCGATGGAAAAGCTCATCAACAAGCAACGCTCCCTCACAGATGGCACGCCCATCCCGGCCAAGTATGAGGATGCGAGCCATCTGCGTTATGGGACTCTGGTCGGCTCTACCAACCACTGGACGATGGATGGCAACCACATCGAGATACGAATTCCCTGGACCCGCATCAATGTGAGCGACCCTTCTTCTGCACAGGTGCTGGATGATGAACGTACCTTCTACACTGATCCGCTTCGTGACGTAATCGCCACCAGCGCAACCGATGCGTTGGTATTGAGCGTTGTTGCGGCAAACAAGGCGGGAAGCACCGTACTGGATGCAACAAGCAGCATCAGCTATACGCTGCCGACCTGGAACCAGCCTGTCTACCAGGAACGTCTGAAAGCAAGCTATCCTCTGCTTGCAGCGTATTTTTCCGAGGAGCATGCACATGATTGACCTTACCAAACCTGTACTCATCACCCAAGACCTGTGGTGGGTGGGATCTGAAAGCACCTATGAAAACCTGCAATGCAACCCGTACCTTCTCATCAAGGAGGGAAAAGGCATCCTGTTCGACCCCGGCAGCGCGCTTGATGGGAAAGAGGTCCTTGCAAAAACCCTGAGTCTCATCTCCATGGAGAACTTGGAAGCCATTGTCCTCAGCCACCAAGACCCCGATCTCTGCTATGCCATCTCCTACTTTGAGGAAGCAGGCTTTCAAGGTGTGTTGTGCTGCCATGAGCGGGCAGCCCTGCTGATCAAGTACTACGGCTTCATAAGCCCATTCTATCTGGTCAACCATCACCAGTACTCCTATACCATGCAAAACGGAACATCGATTGGCTTCATATTCACCCCGTACCTCCATTTCCCTGGTGCAATCATGAGTTATCTTCCTGAGCAGAAGGCTTTGATAAGCGGCGACCTCTTCGGCTCCATCACCGCCGATTGGCAACTCTATGCCGATGACGCGTATATCGACGGAATGAAAGCCTTCCATGAAGTGTACATGCCCAGCCACGAAATTCTCAAAGTTGCCATGGAAAGTCTGGACAGCTATTCGATTACGCTCATCTGTCCTCAGCATGGTTCTGTCATTCGTGAAAATATTCAAAAGTACATCGACACGTTGAAAGAGATGCCTTGCGGGCTTTTCTTGCAACCCCGCAAGCAGAGTGTTCCCCTCGATGGAGGCATTCGAGCCCTCCTGGATCAGGTGGTGACCCGACTGATAACCATTCATGGCCAGAAAGCTGTCCGCACCGCCTTCGAGCAGAGCCCCTTCACCATCAACACCAAGAAGAAGGTGATCAGCAAGACAAGCATCGGCGAGTCTGAGCTGTGGGAGCAGTTCTTCTCCTACCTTGAGCAGAAGAAAGGAGTAGGCTGGCTCACTTCCATCTCCTCATTTGTCGAACTGCTTTCCAAGCAGTACGACCTGCCACTGCCACTCTCGTTCTCCACCTTGGCAGTGAAAACCGAACAGCAGGCGATGGAAAATGCCCAGGAACTGAGAGAGGCACAGCAGCGGCTCAAGGAACTTGAGGAGAGCCTGTACCGCGACCCCGTGACAAAACTCTACAACAATGAGTTTTACCTCGCCTACCTGCAGAAAGCCCTCTACCAACTGGAGAAACAAGAGCACGGATTGTCCATCCTGGTACTGGGCATCGACAACCTCGATCGCATCAATCTCGACTTCCAGAGCAGCGAAGGAGATCGCACCATGAGAATCCTGGCAGACCTTCTGGTCCGCAACGTGGAGGATCATGTGCAGGTGTGCCGGCTCAGTGGGGGGCTCTTCAGCCTCCTGTGCACTTCACTCAGTAAATCTCAGGCCATCGAGCGGGCCAACTCCCTGAGAAATCTCATTGCTTCGGAGGAGCGTTTCATTGTCCCCATCACCGTCTCCATGGGTCTTTTTCACTCGGATGAGATTCCTCTTGAGTTGCATCACGATACTGAGGGAATGATTTCGCTCATTAACCAAACCACCCTCTTCAGGCTTAGGCTTGCACGAAAACAAGGTGGGGGCGTCCTCATCTCATCCTCTGAGAGCAAGATAGGCAGTCGTTCGGCCTTTACCATCGTGCTGGTGGACAACCCAGGCTTTGACCGCGACCTGCTCAAACAAGCGCTCGAGAAAGAGGGATATCGCGTCCAGATCTGTTCCAATGGGCTGGAGGCAAAACGCCTGATCACAGAGTCCCCTCCCGACTTGATTGTCAGTGAACTCTTGGTCCCCAAGCTCAGTGGCCTCACCTTGCGCAGGGACTTGCTTACCAGACCCTCTTTGGGAAGAATCCCGTTCCTGCTTATGTCGGTGAACAAGCAGGAACGCACAGTTGGCCGTGCCTATGAATTGGGTATTCGTCACTTCTTTTCCCGCCCCTTACCCTTGTATGAGCTGATTGGCCTCATCAAACTCATCAGTGAAAAGGGGGTTTGAGATGTCGTCAAACCTTGCCCTGATCATCACCTTCAGTGTCATAGGGGCGGACTTGCTGCTCATTCTCAGTCTTTTGGTCCTTCGCATGGTCCGTGCCGTTGCCACAAGAAAGCGCATCCAAACCGAGGAGATCTTACTTGGCCAGCTTGGGGAGGGTACGCTCACCCTTGACAAGCTGCATCCCAAGCAACTGCTCAAACTGTACACCCGATATGCTTCCTCTGTGGTCTTGCAAGAAGCGCAGGAACTGCAAATCCAAGCATATCTTGTCTCCACATCGCTCGTTGCCTCGAAGATCAAGCATCTGCGCTCTCCCCTTGCGCTCAGAAGGATCGAGGCTATCGCATTACTCAAACGCTTGGCAAAGCATGAGAAGGTGAACCTTGCCTTGCTTGAGGCTCTCAAGCAAGAGAAGAGTCAGGT
>RZYT01000043.1 GCA_009930195.1 Spirochaetia bacterium
CTCTCATCGCCCTCAGACACTTCCCGCCGCCACAGTTGCTGTAACGGCTGCAAATTATGATTCCGATCTTTGCCATTTGAAATTCCTTTCTTCCATGAATACCACACTACCCATGCGTAACGCCAGAAAAAACGCTGGAAACCCCCACTATTGTGACACAACACTCCCTTGGTTCCAAGCAGCACGAAGCAATGCAACGGCATCCGCAATCTCTTCGATCCTGATCGTGGCAAACCCGAGCAGCACCCTGCCGTCCATCTCTCCTTGGGAAAGCTCCGAATAGTACCGGGACAAGCCGTACACGTTCACCCCATGTTGTTTTGCCGAGGTTTCCAACACGTCCTCCTCCATGCCGTTGTCCACCTGAATGGTCAGATGAAGACCTGCAGCACTGCCTTGGATGCGTGCAGATGGCAACTGCTTGGAGATTTCATCGACAAGCACTTCCCGCTTCTGCTTGTACAGGTTGCGCATCCTATTCAGATGCCGCTCGAAATGACCTCTTTGCATGAAGAGTGCCAGCACCTTCTGTTCAATCATTGGAACCGGACAATTGAGGAAGAGCATCGTTTCGTCAAAGGTCTTGCACAGCAGCTTGGGCAGTACCATATAGCTGATGCGCAAAGCTGGCGAAAGTGACTTGGAAAATGCCCCGATATAGATGACACGCCCATTCCGGTCCATCCCTTGCAAGGAGGGAATCGGCTTGCCTGCGTAGCGGAATTCACTGTCGTAATCATCCTCGATGATATACCGACCAGAACGTGCGGCAGCCCAAGAGAGCAGTTGCAGCCGCCTTGCGACAGTCATGATGCATCCGGTGGGAAATTGGTGTGATGGCGTGATGCAGACCACATCAACATCCTGGCCCTCCATTGCTTCCACCCGCAGTCCCTGCTCATCCAAAGCCAAAGGACGGCAGTCGATCCTGCTGCTCCTGAAGAGTTGGGAAAGCTTCTCATACCCAGGATTCTCTATGCCGTAGGACGTGTCGGCAGCAAGGAGCTGGATGAGCAATTGAAGCAAATACTCTGTCCCTGCACTGACTACGATTTGGCTGGGTTCACACTGCACTCCCCTGGACTGATGAAGATAGTGCGCAATACTGGTGCGCAGTCCAAGGTCACCTTTCGCATCTCCCATCCGAAGGAGGTCCCGGTCCCGTTCATCCACCACTTCACGCATCACCCTGCGCCAGAGCTGGAATGGGAAATGATCAAAATCGACACCGTGATAGGAGAAATCGTATCGATACTGCTCGCTCGGCTTTTCCCCTGGCGGCAACTCCCCTTGCGCCCCGCCAAGATGCACGATCCCGGACAGCTCAGCCACATAGTACCCACTCTTCTCCTTTGCAATCAGGTACCCTTCATCCACAAGCTGATTGTAGGCAGCCTGGATGGTGGTGATGCTGCATTTGAGGCTCTGCGCCAGCATCCGCTTTGAAGGAAGCTTCTCCTTGCTTGCAAGACTACCGTCCAATATCTCAGCTTTCAGGAAGTCGTACAACTGCTCGGTCAAGGTACGCGGATCATTTCTCTCAAGCATCAAGGGAATCTCACTCATGGGCACCTCATCAATCTGGTATCATGAAATAGTTACAAACTGACACTTTCCATACAATCAGATTGCTCATAGGATAGGGCAAGCTTGCAGGTGAAGCAAGGGGAAAGGAGTAAGAAACGATGGAACAGAGACAGGAGTTGAATAGGAACCTGGCCCAAATGCTCAAGGGCGGTGTCATCATGGATGTGACATCGGAAGAGCAGGCGAAGCTGGCTGAGGACGCGGGAGCTTGTGCAGTGATGGCGCTTGAACGCATTCCTGCCGATATCAGGCTTGCCGGTGGAGTCTCAAGGATGAGTGACCCTGCAATGATCAGGAGAATCCAGGCTGCAGTGAGCATCCCGGTCATGGCAAAGGTGAGGATCGGCCATGTTGTTGAGGCACAAATCCTTCAGGCCATCGAGATCGACTACATCGATGAAAGCGAGGTGCTCTCACCCGCCGATGATGTCTATCACATAGACAAGACCAGATTCGCGGTACCCTTCGTGTGTGGCGCAAAGAACCTGGGGGAGGCACTGCGCCGTATAGCCGAAGGAGCCTCCATGATCCGGACCAAAGGGGAGCCGGGGACAGGAGACATCATCCAGGCAGTCAGGCACATGAGGCTCATCAACCGGGAAATTGCACGCCTGCAACAAGTACGGAAAGACGAGCTCTTCGAGGAAGCAAAACAGCTGCAGGTGCCGTATGAACTGGTTTTGGAGGTTGCCGAGAAAGGGCGACTCCCCGTCGTGAATTTTGCAGCGGGCGGAGTTGCCACCCCAGCAGATGCTGCCTTGATGATGCACCTCGGCGCTGAAGGTGTCTTTGTGGGTTCAGGGATTTTCAAATCCGGCGATCCGGCCAAACGCGCCAAGGCAATCGTACAAGCGGTCACCAACTTCAACGATTTTGCCTTGCTCGCCCAGCTCTCCGAAGACCTGGGAGAAGCCATGGTAGGGACCAACGAGCAGGAGATCAAGCTGCTGATGGCAGAGCGTGGCCTATGAAAGTGGGAGTACTTGCCCTCCAGGGTGGGTTTGCAGAGCATCTGAAATCCCTTTCCGGATTGGGAGTTGAGGGATTCCAGGTGAAAAGCCGCTCGGATATCAGCAAGGGCCTGGATGCTTTGATCATACCGGGAGGAGAGAGTACGGTCATCGGCAAACTGGTGAGGGAAGCCGGGTTGTACGAGCCGCTCCTAGACTTGATCACCAGCGGACTTCCCGTATTCGGTACCTGCGCCGGCATGATTCTCCTGGCATCCACCATTGAAAATGACAGTACCGTACACTTCGGCACATTTCCGATTACCGTGAAGCGGAATGCATTTGGCAGGCAACTGGGAAGTTTTCATGCAAACGGGAACTTTGGGGATATCGGGGATGTCCCGATGACCTTCATCCGTGCTCCGATCATCACCAAGGCAGCGGATGAGGTAAGCATCCTCACAGAGATCAATGGTCATATCGTTGCAGCACAATACGGAAAGCTTCTGGTAACCGCCTTCCATCCGGAACTGACTGATGATCTGACGGTGCATGCATACTTTCTGGACCATCTTGTGCGGGGCCAAGGGCTCGCATGACATGAGCAACGAAGGCAGAACCTTCCAGGCCCACTTCACAGCCGGAGTGGGCCTCATTTGCATGCCCAAGACTGAAAGCAGAAGTTTGCAACGAGCAGGGCAAGTGCCTAGAGCACTACTCGGGCATCCCCATCGCGCTTGACCAATTGCATCTCCTCCATCTTGTTCAGCAGCGGAATGATATACCGTCGGGAGAGCCCTGTGCGTTCCTTTGCCTCTGGTATGGAGAACACATCCCCCGCTTTCCTGTTGCGGAGGATACACGTGGTGAGTTCATCAAACCGAACCCGGGAAAAGTAGATGTCATCCTCAAGTGGAACGACTTTCTCAATCCTGATGAGATTGCGCAACTCCTTGCGTGCACCGCTATCACCAATCTCCTTGAGCTGAAGACCCTTGTCGTGTGAGGATTCGAGCATCTGCATGATTTTTGTGCCAAGCCTGCTCAATGCATACGCTCCACCAAGCTGATCGGGAGTGAGAAAGACCAGGTCACGCTGCACTATTTGGTAGGTGACAAGGGCACGTTGCAAGAGGTAGGTCGTCACTTCATCAGGAACAAGTTCCCCCTGAAGGAATTCGGATTGGGTTGCCCCACCCGGTTGGGACGCCTTACGGAGCAACCGTGCCTCTTCTGCAAGGAGGACCTCCTCCAGGACGGTTACCTCCTGAATGATTCGGTAGCTGATGTTTTCTCCGGCAAGAAATTGCTTGAGGGCTCTCCGCTGGGAGGCCGTGGTGGTTTTCTGCCACCCATCAATCAACAGGCGAAGCACGGACTCATCCCCAATGCTCTCCCCGATCGGGTAGGACGCGACAACCTGTGCAAATTTGTTCCTGAAATGTTTTCCCGTTGCTCCGGTCCAGATGAATCGTCCCTTGCCGAGGATGCGATACCCCCCGCGCTGGATGAACAGGCAGGTATCGAGCCAAGAGACCGCAATCGGTTCCCCAAGCACAAGCCGGGCATACCCCTCTGTTCTCAGGAAATGGATTTCACCGATGTAATGGCCTGTTCCGGTAGCAAGCTCGATTTCCATATGATTGCGGATCTTGCGGTCCTCCATCACCTCAAACTGGATGATGAACTCCCGTTCCACCTGAAACTCATGCGGATTGACAGCAACAATGCAACCTCTTGAGATATCCTCTGTCTTCACTCCCTGCAAACCCAAGGCAACCCTACTCGTCGGAAGGGCTGTCTCAATGGCAGCATGATACGACTGGATTCCTCTCACCTTGGTTGTGATGCCTGCAGGAAGGATGGTCAGCTCATCCCCTTGGGCAATGGGTCCCCCGGACAGGCTTCCTGTTACGACGGTTCCGCTTCCCTTGACCGAAAACACCCTGTCGATGTGCAGATAGCCTGACTCGTGCCGCTCAATTCGGCTCCCCTGGTGCAGAAGGGAAAGCAACACGGAACGCAGGTTCCCGACACCCTCGCCTGTTACCGAGGAAACCCCTACAACAGGAACATCCCGCTTGAAGACCCTTTGCAACTCTTCTTTCGCCAGCTCAGTCACCAATTCCAGGACGTCTGGTTCGATCAGATCAATTTTTGTGATGGCACATACGATATGGGGGATGCCCATTGCCTCAAGCACACGGGCATGGTCCTCGCTCTGCTGCATCCACCCTTCGGTGCCGGCAACCACCAGGACTGCAACCGAAAGAGACCAGGCTCCCGAAACCATATTCCTGATGAACCGCTCATGGCCGGGCACATCAATGACACCGACAGGGTTCCCGCTCTCATCATAGAAATGGGCAAAGCCGAGATCGATGGTCATACCCCGCTTCTTCTCTTCGGGGAGCCTGTCGGCATTGATGCCGGTGAGCGCTTCTATAAGGGAGGTCTTGCCGTGGTCAACATGTCCTGAAGTGCCGATGATATGGTACATACGCTAATCTGCTATGGTTGCAAGCACCTCACGGACATGAGGGATGTCATCAGGCTCAAGCGTGGCCAGGTTCACCTGGACATGCTCATCATGGATCGTGGCAATGATCGGCGGGGAAGCCTCCCTGAGCTTCACCAGAAGACGCTGTGCTGACTGCTTGCTTTCCATGACCACAGAAAGAGAAGGAAAGGTTTCATCAGGAGCCGTTCCACCCCCGCTTGTGAACGTGCTCTCTTTCAGCAGGAACCGATTCCGGTCAAGTCCATCCAGAAGCATCTCCCCCTTTTTCCGCAATGACTCCAGCGACTGGGTGAGCTTGCTCTCCAGATGGCCCTTCTCCCCGTTCAGGTAGCGGATGAGGGTCAGTTCCAAGAGGGAGTGGATAGTCTTTCCGGCACGGAACACCCGCATCAAGGGGTGTTTCTCCAGCTGTGCGATCAGGTCCTTGCGTCCGACAATGATCCCCGCCTGGGGACCACTGAAGATCTTGTCGCCACTGAAGCAGACAAGATCTGCCCCTTGGGCAAGATGGCTTCTCACCGACACCTCTCCAGGTATCTTTTCATTGATGACCCCAGATCCCTGATCGACGCAGAGCAGTACCGATTCGCTCTTCAACGAAGACAACTTCTTGACAGAGGGACTCTCCTCAAAGCCTCTGATGGCAAAGTTGGAGCGGTGGACAGAGAGAATCATTGAGGTTTGGGGTGTGACAGCCTGAGCGTAATCTTCCAACGTGGTGATGTTCGTAGTCCCCACTTCGACAAGATCTGCTCCCGTTGCCCTGAGAATTTCCGGCACACGGAAGCCGCCCCCGATCTGTACCTGTTCCCCCCGGGACACAATCACTTCCCTACCGGTTGCAAAGGTGCAAAGAATCAGATGGACTGCAGCTGCATTGTTGTTCACCACGATTGCATCCTCCGCTCCGGTCAGGCAGGAAAGCAGGGAGGGAAGCAAGCCTTTGCGATTGCCCCGCTTGCCGGTGGTGAGGTCAAGCTCCAGATTGGAATACCCACAGTTGATGCTCTCGGCTTTCGACCAGATGTCGCCGTTGAGGGGAGATCGACCCATATTGGTATGGATGATGATTCCTGTTGCGTTGATCACTCTCTGGATGCGGGCCTTTGCAGTCTGTTCACACGCCAAGCAGATACGAGCAAGGATCTCTTGCTTATCAGGCATCGCAAGCCCTTCTTTCACCACATCCTCACGTATACGGCCGAGCACACGCCTCACGATATCAGCCACCATGGGTCTTGAGATGGCCGTAACATACCCGCTGAGAGCCGCTTCGGAGAGAAGGATCTCTATCTGTGGCAAAGCCGATAGCTGTTGTGTGTTCATACTACGGAAGAGGGAGGAATTGAACCTCCCGACGCTTCTACACGCCCAACGGTTTTGAAGACCGCGAGGACCACCAGATCCTATCTGCTTCCATTTGGATAGTAGATGCCTGCCACCAAAGTTGTCAACCAAGAGTTGCAGCAACCAGCAAGAGCTTGTATCAAACACTATTCATTCCCATCGGATTGTCAATCGCGGTAAGGAAACCCTTGCATTGTGCCGGTTCTCCTTCTAGACTGAAATCAACTAGATATCTCTCTTCGTTCGTTGAACGACAGGGAAAAGGAGTAGCTAAATGCCCGAAGCATTCAAACCGGGTTGTCAGCGACCTAAGAGTGGGCCTGTCGGCGTTGCTTCCAAGGAAACAGATGCCGCCAAGCAGACAACACAGAGCAAGGAGGAGATGAGCATGAACAAAGTTGGTCAGAAAGCGCCTGACTTCTCAGCGCCGGCTTATTACAAAGGCAACTTTGCCGAAGTGAAGCTGTCCGATTACCTGGGGAAATGGGTGGTCCTCTGTTTCTATCCGGGTGATTTCACCTTTGTCTGAGCGACAGAAATTTCGGCGGTCGCCGAAAAGCATCCCGAGTTCGAGAAACTCGGAGTCCAAGTACTCTCAATGAGCGTGGACAGTATTTACACTCACAAGATTTGGAACGATTACGAAATCTCAAAAATGGTTGATGGAGGAGTACCCTATCCGATGCTTTTGGATGGAGGCGATGCCATCGGGACGGCCTTTGGTGTCTATGACGCTGAAGCCGGCGTAAATACGAGAGGCCGATTCTTGATTGACCCGGACGGGGTGATCCAGGGATTTGAGGTTCTCTCACCTCCTGTAGGACGCAATGTGAACGAGACAATCCGTCAGATTCAGGCCTTCCAGCTGGTTCGTGAGTCAAAGGGTACCCAAGCTACACCTTCCGGATGGAAGCCAGGCAAAAAGACCCTGAAACCGGGTCCGGAGCTTGTAGGCAATGTCTGGAAAGCATGGAGTGTCAAGGACGCCTTCGACGAATAGGAGACTGCATTGCAGAACATGGGGAGCCACTGGAAAACCAGTGGTTCCTTTTTCTGCAGCCAAGACCACCTGTTGCCATCAAGACAAGATCAGCTCGTGCAATATGTGTTGTTCCCCTTCACAGTTGCTTCACCTGTATGCATCCTCTCTTGATTCCTTGCCATCCATTGTTCATAATCAGCAACTATGGAAACAACAGATCGAAAACGCGGTAGGCCGAAGAAGAACACCCAAGAGGTGTCAGCACCAGAAGGAATGAAGCCCACTGGTCTGTTTTTCTTCCACTTGGTACCCGAACCCGACGGTTGGGGTTTGCTGCTCAAGGACTCCAAGGGGAATGCATGTGAGCCCGATTATCACCGCCATACGGGGATGATCCGCAGTGCCTTGCGAGCATTCTCCCTCATGCACCAAAAGGAGCAGAACTATCTGCATTGGAATGCCCAAGGTGATGCAAATGCTGTGTATGCGGTACACGACCCAGGTCCAAGACTTATGGACCTTGCCTTGCGTTCCCATCTCCTGCTTGATGAGAATGGTCGCACTTTGCATGCGGCAAATGAGCTGACAAGCATCCAATTGCTCCTTGAGCCCTCTGGAAACCAACAGATTACTGCTCATCCCATGATACTCTCCACCGAACAATTGGCAGAAAAGGAGATTCATGCATCACTCTACGCAATCTCTGCTGAGCATGTGGTGCTCGATACGCACGTCTTTCAATGCGAGGATCTGGGCCCCTACTGGCATGAATGGAACATCTTGAATGCAACCATGCAGGCCTCAGATCTGGAAACGTATCTCTCCCTGGCCCTCTCCAAATTTCCGACACTCAGTCTCGATTATCAGGGGTATTTGATAAAGAACTGTCCACCCATCACTGCAAGTTCAAGCTTGGTGTTCAAGGAAATCGACGCATATGGATATCTGCATATCCTTCCACAAATCCATCTGGAATCATATCCCCCGGGGTTCTTCGAGGAACAGGATATCGTAAAGGTTGTCTCACTTGACGAAGTTGAGAAACGGCTCAGCATTTCCGAGGTGATCTATCCTTCAGATGCTGTCGAAGAGTTCAGGATGCTGCTTGCAAAAATGGGAAAGGAAGCAAAATCAGCGGTATTTGAGGATGAGCGGCATTTCATCCTTGAAGCTGATTTTGCCCAGCGTTTCCTCTCGCTGCATATGGGAGAGCTCGTCAAGCGATTCGCCCTCTTCCAGTCCTCCGTACTGGGCAAGTACAAGATCAAATTTTCCAAGCCAAAGCTGAAACTCTCCTTGGGAAGTGGTATCGACTATTTTGAGGGCGATGCCGAAATCTCCTTGGAAAATGAGACATTCTCATTCTCCCGCTTCCTTTCCGAATATCGGAAAAAAGGCTTCATCACACTCAGTGATGGATCCTCGGTCTACCCTGACATGAGAAGGCTGAATCGCTTCGAACGACTGGTCCACGTACATGCAAAACAAGAAGAAACGGTACGTGTCTCATTCTTCGACCTTCCCGCATTGGAAAAAGAAGCAGAGCTCTCCATCCAAGGGGAAGGAGCTGACCGGGCCAAAGCTTTCTACCAAGGGTTCAATGCGCTCAGCGAGCATGATGCGACCTATGCACTGGCGGAAGGAACCCTTCGACCCTACCAACAGTATGGTGTACAGTGGATGGAGTACCTTCAGACCCACCATATGGGTGCCTGTTTGGCCGATGAGATGGGCCTTGGAAAAACGGTGCAGGTGATTGCCTTGTTGCGAACCCTTTACGCAAAAGAACCTCATGCGCCATCCCTCATCCTGGTTCCTCGCTCCTTGATCTTCAATTGGCAGAATGAACTCTCCCGTTTCGCCCCGGAACTGTCCTGTTTGCTCTACTACGGGCAAGGAAGACAGGTGTCCCAGCTGGAAGATCCAAAGATACAGATTGTGCTCTCCAGCTACGCCACCATCCGAAATGATTACAAGGACCTTGCCAAGAACCGGTTTTGCTACATCATACTCGATGAATCGCAGACCATCAAAAATCTGGAAACCAAAACCACCAGTGCAGTGCTTTCCTTGCAAGCGGAACACCGTCTGGCACTCAGCGGTACCCCGGTGGAGAATGGTCTCTCGGAGTTGTACAGCCTCTTCCAATTTCTCAATCCTCTCTTCTTTCCCAGTCCCCAGGAGTTTATGCAAACCTACCTGCGGCCAATACAGGAAAACCAAGATCCTGAGGCCCTTAGGGATCTGAAAACAAGAATTTATCCATTCATGTTGAGAAGAGTCAAAAAGGATGTGCTCAAGGACCTTCCTGAAAAAACTGAACAGACTGCCTATATCGAGCTTGATGACCAGCATTTGGCAATGTACAACAGACGCCGGGAAGAACTCAAGGCAAAGGTCACCAGTGCCATATCTGTGGGGGGAATTGCCAAAAACACCTTCATGATTCTTCAGGCCCTGACCGAATTGCGACGACTTGCATCAGTGCCTGAAGCCGATGGTGCCTACCCCGGAATTTCCGCCAAACGGACCTATTGCAAGGATGTCATCTCCTCTCTGGTGGAGGAAGGACATAAGTGCCTGATTTTCTCCAATTTCCTCGCTACCATCGAATTGGTCAGCGAAGATCTCGCTTCCCTCGGCATCGGGCATCTGGTCATGACGGGAGCTACGGTTGACCGGCAATCCTTGGTGCAGCGCTTCCAAACCGACCCTACCATCGGCGTCTTCATCATGACATTGAAAACAGGAGGACTGGGTCTTAACCTTACCGCTGCAGACTATGTATTCATCATCGACCCTTGGTGGAATAGGGCTGCAGAAAACCAAGCGATCGACCGCACGCATCGCATCGGTCAGGTAAACCCGGTTTTCTGTTACCGGATGATTGCAAAAGACACCATCGAAGAAAAAATTCTGGAATTGCAACAAAGAAAAGCAGAGCTGGCTTCTTCCCTGCTCTCCTCAGACTCCAATGCAGTCAAGGCATTGTCTGAGGAGGATATCGAACAATTGTTGGGGTAATGCATGGCGAATACTAAGTACGGATGGCAAACAGGCAAAAATACAAAGACGACGCTGTCGAAATCTGCACAGCTCATCGCCCAATCCTTGGCTTGGTTCACCCTGGAGGAACTTGTTGCCATACAGGAGTGTCTGACAGGAAAAAGTGTCAAGAAAGGAATGAAGAAGGAGCAATGCGAACAACTTGCCCAACTGATTGATTTTCCGAACCAAGCAACCTTTGACAAATTTTTCTCAAAATTGCCATCCTATCTGCAAAAACTGCTCTACGCGGGATGCCTCGACCCGTATATAGATGTGAGGTGCCAGGATTGGGGAGTTGAAGAACCTCTCATTCTAGACAATGAGGAACTTGGGTTTTACTATCATCACAGTAGATATAAGGCCAACCCCATATACCGGCTTGGATTGTTTGAAATCTACAGGGAGCATGTACTGCATCTGAACGAGTACATTGCTCACCACTTCCTGCCTTTTCTCTACAAGAAGGAGGAGTACACACCCAAGCCGCTGGCGAGCGAGCCTGAGCAGGTATGGACAATTGAGAACCAAATACATGAAGTGCTTCCTCTCTTCGTTGAATCGCTGATACCTCTTCTCAAGGAGCGGGATGCAACGACCATCGTAAAGAAGGGCCTTCTGAAAGCCAATATCAAAGACCTTCGGGCCTTGTGTGGATTACCCCCATTCCCGTTGGCTTCTTCCTACAATCTCGATCCTCTTGTGCTGCTCGCAAAATTTATCCTGTCTTTTGAATCAACGAAACTGAAAAGACCCGATGATGGAATGGCTTTGATCAAAACCATGGTGCAACGGCTGTTCTACGATCCTTCTTCCAAGGGCACCCTCGCCTATGGCAGTTTTTTTGAGTACTTCGCCTTGCTTGACCATTGCAGCCTGAATTCCAACTACTCCTATTCGATTGACATTGAACCCTCTTCACGCACAGGAGTGCTGAACGTCCTATCAGATCTCCAGGGCAGTCAAGCATGGTATGCAGTGGAAGATTTGTTTCAATCGTTCTTGGTGCGTGGCTTTTCCATGCGATTCGAGAACCGGGATGTTTTGCAAAGCGGACTCTCTGTCCGTGGCCAAAAGGTGCACCTGTCAGCCTCCGACTACCTGACCTTTGAGGACAAGGGATTTCGCCCTGTGGGGGCATTGCGAAGACCTCTGTTTGAACGGCCGCTGTTCAAGGCCTATCTCTATCTTCTTGCTTCTCTTGGTATCCTTGATATTGGGGAAACAATCCCTGAGTCTCTGCTTACCAAGAATGATAAGCAAGTCCCCCTATCCCCGTATGAGGCACTCTGCTGTGTCAGGTTGACTGCATTTGGAGCTTGGTGCCTGGACCTTGCCGAGGAACGCCCAGAACCAAAGAAACAGATCTTTGAGACCATCACCGATGCGGAACTCCTTTTGGTAACCTTCAAGGGAAAATCCCTGGAGCGGAAGTTGTTTCTTGAACAGATCGGTACACCCCTGGGAGTGGAACGGTATAGGATTACCGAAGCTTCCTTCATCAAAGGATGCACATCCTCAGCAGAAGTCCTCAAGCGCATCGAAAAGTTCAAGCAACTTATTGATGCACAACCGTCAGATCGATGGACCCAATTCTTTGCATCCCTCCAGAGACGCTCGACGTTGTTTGCCCATGCAGAGCAGGTTTTGCTGTACACATTTCCCGATGATCCTGAAATCCGAAGGATGTTTGCAACCGATCCTGCCCTCAGAAAATTGGTGATCAGGGCTGAAAACAACAATGTGGTGGTAAAAAAGGAGAACCAGAAGGCATTCCAGAAGCTCCTGATGGAACATGGGTACCTGAATACGCTCTAGCCGGCTCTTACGCGCAGGTGAACCAAACCTCCTTCCTGTGGTACAATCGCCCAGAAGAGGAGGATTTGCATGGATACGCTTTGTTGCGTTGTGGAACACATCACATTCCAAAGTGATGAGAATGGGTTTGTCATCCTCAAAGGCAAAGCGAAGGGCTATCGGGAGCTGGTATCAGTGGTGGGAACCATGCCCACCATAACGGTAGGATCGGTGCTGAGTTTGCAGGGCTTCTGGAAAACAGATGCCACATTCGGACCACAGTTCATTGTCCAGTCTTACGAAGAGACACTTCCCTCCACTGCCTATGGAATCGAGCGGTACCTGGGGTCAGGCTTGATCAAGGGCATAGGCCCATCCCTGGCCAAACAGATCGTCAGCATCTTCGGAACAGATACACTCACCATTCTTGAGCATGACATCAGCAAGCTGCTTCTGGTCCGCGGCATCGGCAAGATCCGCATCAGACAAATTGAACGCAGTTGGCTGGAACAGAAAGAGATCAAGAACATCATGCTTTTTCTCCAAGATCATGGTGTGGGCACCAATTGCGCTGCTCTCATCTTCAAGACCTATGGCAAGGAGAGTCTTGCGGTGGTCAAGGAGAATCCCTATAGGCTTGCCGATGACATCATCGGCATCGGATTCAAGACAGCCGACACCATTGCAGAAAAGCTGGGAACAGCGAAGGATGCGCCGATACGACTGCAATCAGGACTTGTGCATACACTCAAGGCACTCGCTGATGATGGGCACTGCTACGCAACGCACGCACAACTGTACAAACGTGCAGCAGCATTGCTTGAAACCACCACCGAAACGCTCCAACCGATTTTATCCAGAATGGCAGAAGAAGAGGATGTGATTGTTGAGAATGAAGCAATCTACCTCCCGTATCTGTATCATTGTGAAGTCAACGTTGCAAAACGGATCCGACAGTTGCTCAAAACAGAAGCCAAACACCAGATCAACTCTGTTGCCATACTGAAAAACCTCCAACAGCCGAAGCCCAAATCCATCACCTATGATGAAGTGCAGCTTGATGCCATCAGGACAGCAGTGGCAAGCAAATGCATGATACTCACCGGCGGGCCTGGAACTGGAAAGACCACTACCACTGGGGGCATCATCGAAGCTTTCCGGCTCTCGAAAGCGCATATCTTGTGTGCCGCCCCTACTGGGAGAGCTGCCAAACGGATGGCGGAAGCTACCGGGATGGAGGCAAAAACCATCCACCGTTTGCTTGAGTTCAAACCGCCACTGGGGTACCAGAGAAACAGCAGCAATCTTTTGGAAGGGGATGTACTCATCCTTGACGAATGCTCCATGATCGACATCTCCCTGATGTACAACCTCCTCAAGGCTATCCCAAACGGCATGCGACTCATCATGGTGGGCGATACCGACCAGCTACCCTCTGTCGGGGCAGGGAATGTTCTGTCCGATATCATTGCATCGGGGATGGTCCCGGTGGTGAAGTTGACACGCATCTTTCGCCAAGCATTGGACAGCCGAATTGTGATGAATGCACACCGGATCAACCAAGGCAAGGCAATCGATCGTTCCAACAGCAAGAATTCCGATTTCTTCCATCTGGATACGCAGAAACCGGAGGAAGCTCTGGAAAAGATATTGGATTTGGTCTCTACACGTCTCCCAACCTACTATCATGTCGATCCCATCCGGGATATCCAGGTGCTCACCCCTATGCAACGAGGTGTTGTCGGAACCATCAACCTGAACATGATGCTGCAGCAACGGCTGAATCCCTCAACAAAAGAGGCTCCAAAGCCCAGCATCCAACGTTCGGGCACCGAGTACCGGCTTCATGACAAGG
>RZYT01000269.1 GCA_009930195.1 Spirochaetia bacterium
TGAAGCACTTCAATGTCATCACCTAAAAGGGAAAAGTGTGTACGAAGTGGGGCTCATTGAGCCCCATTTCTATGTGCGAAGCGGAACCGAAGTAGGCCAATCCTATGTCCAATGTTGAGGTTTTTTCTCGTAACTTCTTACAAGAAAATCAACTGATGACATCAATTATTTTTTTGATATCCAAGTATTGCATATACTTACACAATATTATATAGTTCTCGTGTATAGAAACTTAGAACGTATGACATCATTACGTCTTACATTGCTTCGAACATAACAAGGAAGAAGAAATGGAATACATTTCACAAACGAAATCAGCGAGAATCGCTGCTGCCTTGGAAGAAATGATCCTTGACAATCGGCTCAAGAGTGGAACATTTCTCCCATCCCAGCAAATACTTGCTGATCAGTTCAGAACATCAAGCCGCCCAATCCGTGAGGCATTGAAGCTGCTTGAAGCGAAAGGACTGGTAGTCATTGCCCAGGGAAGACGGGCACAGGTGAGAAGCAACAGCCTCGATCAATATGTGGAGTCCATCTCCACCAGTATCGTAAACAGCAAGATCAATCCTGCAAAACTGATGCGCAACCTCATGCAGGTCCGCATCACCGTAGCCACCAGTGCAGCACGGGGATTCACTCGGCTTGAGAACCGTGAGGAGTACCTCGCCCAGCTGTGGAATTCCAGCAACCGTATGGAAGCTTCCCTACCCCTCATTCACCAAAAGGATGCGAAGGGTACCATGGATTTCCAAAAGGCTGAGGCAGAATTCCACAGGACGCTGGTATTTGCAAACGGCAACCAGATTCTCTCCTGCATCTATGACAACCTCTCGCCGATGCTTGACAGTGTCATGAACACCATCAAGTTCACCTCCGCCCAGATAGAGAAACGTTCCAAGGATTACTCCTACCTGTGCGAAGCCTTGCAGAACGGACAGACAGACTTGGCTGTCGCCCTGGTCCTGGTAACCCTGACAACCTTGGAAACCAAGGTCATGGACCATTACCCGGACGAAAGCGCACTTGTCTCCTACGCCTGATCATCCCTGCTTTGGCAAAAGACCTCCACTGTGGTATAGTCCCGGTGGAGGATTTTTTTATGACGCAGGCCATCATCCAGGTTGAACATGCTACGGTCAGGAGGCAAGGGAAAGCCATCCTTGACGATGTCTCCCTCTCAATCCACCGCAATGAGCACGTAGCCATCATTGGCCCGAACGGGGCAGGCAAGAGCACCCTGATGCAGGTCATCAGCGAGGAAATCCATCCCTTGTACTCGCCTCACACCCGCCGCATCCTCTTTGGACAGGAGAAGTGGGAAGTCCTCCGTCTCAGACAGCATATGGGCATTGTGTCGCAGAGCCTCCAGTACCTGTGCAACTCCAGCTACAAGAGCTGGGAGATTGCCATCTCCGGATTTTTCAGTTCCATCGGTCTCGACTTCCATCATCAGGTCACTGCAGAGCATATGGCCAAAGTGGAGGAGATCATGCGTCGCTTCGATGTCTGGCACCTGAAAGACAAGCAGATGAACCGTCTCAGCAGTGGGGAAGCGCGTAGGGTCCTGCTGTGCAGGGCAAGCATCCATGACCCGGAGGTCATGCTGCTGGACGAAGCGGTTTCCAACCTCGACTTTCCCAGCAGGCGCGAGTATCGCCAAACACTCCAGCAACTCGACCAGGAAGGAAAAACCATCATCCTGGCAACCCATGAGCTGAGTGAAATCATTCCGGCCATCAACCGCATCATCGTGATGCAGAGCGGAAAAATCGTTGCCGACGGACCAAAACAGGAGATCCTGAAGGAGTCCCTTCTCTCCTCGGTCTATGGTACGGATGTCTTCATCGATGAGCGGGAAGGCCTCTATAGCGCATGGTGCTGAAGCATTTCTTCCACGAATGACGCTTTGTGTAGTATAGTTAAGACAAGAACAAAACAAGCGAGGTTACCACATGAAGCGTTGTTCCATCATTATTCACAGCGTCAGCGGCAACTGCTACATCATCGGATCCTACCTCAAGGAATTGATGTCTGCACGTAATGTAGATGCCAGAATGTATAGGGTTGAAGACCCTGACCTGCACATCTGGGCCAATAGTCTGGAAACCACCAATGATTTCTATGAAGATATTCTTGCCCTACCCATCGTAGGCACCTCAAATCTGCTCAAGAGCGATATGATCATTCTGGGAAGCCCTACCAGGTTCGGCAACATCTCGGCAGAGATGAAGACATTCCTGGACACCACCCTGCCGCTGAGCAAGGACAAGAGCTTGGAGACCAAGTTCTTCGCCTGCTTCACCAGCTGCTCGAACTCTACCTGTGAGGGAGCCCATACCCTTACAGCCATGATCTACTGGGCCCAGTCAATGGGCATGCTGCATATTCCCTTCGGAGTCCATGATGAGCTCGAATACTGCGACCAACCCGTCTCAGGCATCGTGCATCTTGCCGGTAAGGAGGGAGCCATCCGGCCCAGCGACCGCTTGGGCAAGGAGATGGAGACCTACGCTGATACACTCAGCGCCTATATCCAGGAGTAACAATACCAAGGGGAAGTGCAGTGCACTTCCCCTTTCCGTATGACGGGCATGTCATCACTCTTGGGTGAAATTCCCAAGGGACGTAGTTGCCGACGAACCCGATAGCGACTTGCAAGTTTCACACCGCGAGGTGTGGGAGGGAAGAAGCAATAGCGAAATCGTGGCCCGACGGACAGAAACCTGATAGTAGGCAGATAGAGCGGACAAGCTGGCGAAAAGCAGTGAATCCCAAAGGCAATGAGACCTCTATATGTAAATCAGGCGGGTAAACGAGGAAAGAGTGATGACTTATCCCGCGAGATCTCCACAGCGTACGAGGCTGCAACATCGCTTGTGACGACGTAGTAACAACGAATGTGGAGAAGTCAGCAGAGGCCGTAGTAGCGACCGGGGAAACGGACGCAAAGGGCCGAACAATCAAACGCCTTTCGAA
>RZYT01000270.1 GCA_009930195.1 Spirochaetia bacterium
GCCTACCAAGGTTTTGATGCCCTCTTTCACAGCACCGAAGGGTATCTGAATAAGATTGCAAACACCTTCAGTGACATCCACAGCCTCGAGGCGATCCGGTTGATCGGAAGAAGTCTGGAGACGGCGGTGAAGGATGGCAAGAACCTGAAGGCCAGAGAGGATATGGCGATGGCCAACACGCTGGCCGGCATGGTGGAGACGTTCAGCGGTTGCATCAGCGAGCACTCCCTTGAGCATGCCATGAGTGCCTTCCATCCCGAGCTTCCCCATGGGGCGGGGCTGATCATGATCAGCGTTGCCTATTTCACCCATATCTCCAACACCCATGTTGCGGACCAGAGGATGGTGGACATGGCCAAAGCCCTGGGCAAGACAGACGCACAGGAAGCAATGGACTTCGTGCATGCACTCAAGGACCTGCAGAAGGCCTGCGGCGTGGACCAGCTGAAGATGAGCGACTATGGCATCACCGAAGCTGAGCTTCCCTCCATGGTGCAGAATGCCAGGGAGAACATGGCGGGCCTGTTCCAGGTTGATCCCATGACGCTCAGCGATGAGGACTGCCTGGCCATCTACAAGGCTTCGTTCAGATAGGAGAAAGCCTATCCTCCTATGATACCCGCTCCCAGAACGGCAAGAACGATCAGGGGGGCGGGTATTTTTCTGGTTGCGAGAAGCATCACCGTGATGGCGGCCACCAGGAGGTTGTCCGTTTGGATCCCGCTCTTCTGCAAGAGCAGGATGGCTGCGGCTGCAATCAGGCCACCGGCAACAGCGTTGATGCCTTTCAAGGAGACTTTCACCGCCCTGATGGTCTTCAACTCCTGCCAGACAGGGTAGATGAAGAAAATCAGCAGGGTTCCGGGAAGGAAAATGGCAATGCCGGAAAGCAGTGCCCCCACGGCTTGGCCGAACGGCCCGAGGGAACGGGCTGCCATGCCTCCCGCGTAGGAACTGAAGCTGAACATCGGGCCGGGAAGGCCCTGCACCAACCCGTACCCGGTGAGGAACTCCTCATTGGTCAGATAGCCCTTGGTTTCCACCAGTTCTGCAATCATGACAGGAACCACCACCTGTCCTCCGCCGAAGACCAGGTACCCGTAACGGTAGAAGGCTTCAAAGAGGGTGACCAGAAGGTTGTGGGTAACAGCAGAAACGGCAAGAGTCCCTACGGCAAAGAGTGCAAAGAGCACAAGGTAGCGGTAGGGTGGATGGAGCTTCGCTTTGTTGAAGAGCTCCGGTTCCTTGCTCATGATGATGCTCACCATAGCTCCAAAGAGGAGCACAGAAGGGAAGATCCAGGGAGTGCGGATAAAGTAGGTGGTGACCAATCCAAAGAGAAACAAGATGATGGTAAGGGCATCGGTGACCACTTTCTTCCCGATCCTGAAGGCTGCAAGGAAGATGAAGCCTACTGCCATCGGGCCGATGTAGCGTAGGATTGAGGAAGATATCTCCCATCGTTGCAGCAGCTGATAGAGAAAGGAGAGGGTGCTCATGACCAGGATGGCCGGCAAGGCCCACACCAGCAAAGTGAGGAGGGCAAGAAGAGGGCCTCCCAGCTTGTATCCGACTGCGGTGATGGTCTGGGTACTGGTAGGGCCGGGAAGAATGCTCGTAAGAGCCAACAGCTCTACCAGCTCTTCCTCGCTGAGGTAGTGCTTCTTGCTCACCAGATGGTCAAGAAAGACAGCGAAGTGAGCCTCAGGTCCCCCATATGCTCCCAAGGAGCAAAGCAATACATCTTTCAGAAAGTGTGCTGTGTGCATGGCGCCTCCTGATATGGGGAATGCTATATGCACAGACAAATTTTTGCAAGAAGACCTTCAATGGGTGTATGCTCTTTCAAGGAGGAATCATCATGTTGCCAAGAAGTGTGTGTGAAGCGTGGAAGAATCGTGAGAAAGCGGTCGTGTTGACTACCGTCGACGACAAGGGGATGCCCAACAGCATCTATGCTACCTGTACCGATCTCTATGAGGAGAGTGAAGTCGTGGTGGCGAACAACTACTTCGACAAGACCATGAAGAACATCGAGGCAGGTACGCTCGCCTCCGTGCTCTTTATCACCGCTGACGGTACCTCATACCAGCTCAAGGGTACGGTTAGCTATCATACCGAGGGGTTCTACTACGACTTCATGAAGGCATTCAACCCAACCAAGCATCCCGGCCATGGAGCAGTGG
Organism: Spirochaetia bacterium; assembly: GCA_009930195.1. Lineage (GTDB taxonomy): Bacteria > Spirochaetota > Spirochaetia > Sphaerochaetales > Sphaerochaetaceae > Sphaerochaeta. The sequence goes on from RZYT01000270.1 coordinate 2,187, forward strand.
TGCTCCACGTCCAGGAAGCATACAGCGGCGCCAAAGCCCTGCACTAGGCAAGAATATGGGAGGTTGAGGCCAGTGTCTGGGCCATGCCCAGACGCAAGGACTCAACTTTCATGGCTGCCTTGGTGTACTGTTGCTTGAGTGAGTGTGCGGCACTGTTCATAGTCAGCAGTGCTTCTTCGTATCTCTTGGCAAGTTCATGCATGAGTTGCTGTGTCTGCACGTACTCTGTCTTCAGGGTTTCGAGCTTTGTCAAAAGACGGGCAATTTTGCTCTCCACTGCCTTTGCATAGCCACCTTGCAGTTCACTGACCAAGGTTTGTACGGGAACTATCTTCTTGATGCGGTAGGCATTCGAACCGGCAAACACAAAACCACTCTTGAGCAGGCCTTTGCGGGCGTTGTTCAAGGCAATGGAGATGCAGTAGTTCGCCTCCTGAGCCTTGCAAGTGGCCAGGCACTTCCATGCACAACGGAAGGCAGGGCGCTTGCCCTCCTCACTGTCAGTGATGAAGGAGTTTCGGATGGCTCGTCCAGGCATGCCCACAGGGCTCTTGATCAGGCCGATATCTTCTTTTTTGCAGGTAACATATGCCTCTTTGAATCTTCTGTCGGCATCACACTCATCGGTGGCCACAAAGCGGGTGGCCATCTGGACTGCAGATGCACCCAGGCTGAGGGTCTGGTAGATATCCTTGCCGCTGTAGACACCGCCTCCGGCGATAAGCGGAATCTTGCGTCCCTCTTGTTCCTCATAGGGTTTGAGGGTTTCCACAATCTG
>RZYT01000271.1 GCA_009930195.1 Spirochaetia bacterium
GACGGTGACGGTATATTCACCCTTCTTCTTGGCGGCCTCTTCGGTGCGGTTGATCTTGTACATGCCGTTCACCTGGGACTTGCCGGTAAGGAAGAGGATACCCTTCTCCTTGCAGGAAGCGGCGATGAAGATGTTCTCGTCGGTCAGCGGCAGGCCTTCCTTCTCGAGCATTGCCTTTGCAGCCTTCACACCCTTCTTGGGATCGGCATCATTGATGTCGACGACCATCTTGGTGGTGGGCTCGAGGCCCATTGCTGCTGCACAAGCTTTTACGACTTCTGCATCGGGAGCAACAGGGGTCTTGCCGAAATAACCGAGCACCATCTTGCCGTAGCCTTCAGCGATCTTCTTCCAGGGCCCGAACATGACATTGTTGAAAGCCTGCTGGAAGTAGAACTGGGAGACGGGGGTGACCGATGTTCCGTAACCGCCCTTGGCAACAGTCTCAGCCATGGCTTCGACGATGGCGGGATACTTGTCCATCAGGTTGTTGTCACGCAGCATCTGGGTGTTTGCAGTGAGTGCACCACCAGGAAGCGGGGAGAAGGTGATCTCGGGGGTGACGGTCATGGCTTCAGGGGGAATGACATAGTCTTTCATGCAATCCTGGAATACAGCCTCGGCTTCGCGGATCTTCTTGATGTCGATGCCCAAGTCGTAGTCGGTGTTGCGCAGGGCGTGCCACATGGTGATGATGTCGGGCTGGCAGGTGCCGCCGGAGACGGGCATCATGGACAGGTCGACCTGGTTGGCTCCACCTTCGAGAGCGCTCATGTACTGCTGGATACAGACACCGGCGGTGTCATGGCTGTGGAAGACAATGTTCATGTCCTTGCCCAGCAGCTTGCGTGCGCGCTTGATGGTCTCATAGACATATGCAGGGGTGGAGGTGCCGCTTGCGTCCTTGAAACAGACTGAGTGGTACTCAATGCCTGCATCGAGGATCTGCTTGAGGGTGGCTTCGTAGAAGTCAGGGTCGTGTGCTCCCTGGACATCCGGTGGAAGGCTCATCATGGTGACAACCACTTCGTGGCGGAGACCGGCGTTGACGATGGATCTGCCGCTGTCGATCAGGTTGTTGACGTCATTGAGAGCATCGAAGTTGCGGATGGTGGAGATGCCGTGCTTCTTGAAGAGCTTGGCGTGGAGGTCAATGATGTCCCTGGGCTGGGAGTCAAGTCCGACGACGTTGACACCGCGCGAAAGGGTCTGCAGGTCTGCATCGGGTCCGGCGACCTTGCGGAACTCGTCCATCATCTCGAAGGCGTCCTCATTGGAGTAGAAGTAGGGTGACTGGAAACGAGCGCCACCACCGGCTTCGAAATGGGAGATGCCAGCCTCACGGGCGGCAGCTACTGCAGGCATGAAATCCTTGGTGAATACACGGGCACCATATACAGACTGGAATCCGTCACGGAACGCGGTGCACATGAACTTGACTTGCTTTTTCATTTGGAAATGTCCTCCGGGTTTACTTATTCTTTCGACTTGGCGAATGCGGCCACGATAGCTGCTGCAATGTCTGCATCAAGTGCGGGACTTGCAGAGAGGGTGGCGGCGGCGGGACTGCTCACAACGGCAGCGGGTTTCTTCTGGGGAGCGATCTTCTTTGCAATGGCGCTCATGCCTTTGGTAAGGAAGACCAGCAACGTGAGAAACACAAACACCGTGGCGATACCCAGAACCATGAGGATCACCCCATTTTCGAGCTGGGCAATTAGCTGCTCTTTCGGTAGTTGCGCTAAGAATACCATACGAACTCCTGATTTCGGTTTATCGTGACCGTAGCCAAGGACTACGAATTGCACACTTCCCCAAGTATAGCGGAATCGAAGGGGGCGTTTCAAGTAAAGGTAGGATAAATGGTTAGCAACCCATCACATTCTTGGTAACCTTGCAAGCACCATTCCTTGGTTTTCTCTTGTTGCCCATAGCCACAATTTTCGGGGTTTCTTCAAGCCTGTCAATCATTTGTCTCGGGTTCCGCGTTTGGCAACCCTCGGTTTTCGCAAAGAAAGTGAAGGTGGAGGAGAATCGTAATTGGTTGCATACATTGGGTATAGTGGTGCAGGATTTTTGTACTGAAAGCATGCTTATACCTCTCTTCTCTTGTCTGTTTTTCCTCTTTGTCGTAAGGTTATGCATGGCGTACATCACGCAAGGAGTGAATACTGAACATGGCAGAAGGTGTGGATTTTGCAGAGCGGATTGCAGAAGACAAGGCAATCCGGGAGCATTTGGATAAAATCGGGAGAAAGATCCTGATCATGAGTGGAAAGGGCGGAGTGGGGAAGACCACCGTAACGGTCAACCTCGCCAATGCCCTTGTGGACAGCGGATGTACCGTAGGTATTCTCGATACCGACCTGCACGGGCCGAATGTGGCCAAGATGCTTGGGTGTGAAGCGGGTATCCTTACCACCGAGGATGGAGGAAAGTCCTTTTATCCGGTGGAGGCTAGGCCGAACCTGAAGGTGATGAGCCTTGCTTTTGCCATTCCCGATCGTGACAGCCCGATCGTGTGGCGCGGTCCCATGAAGATTGCCGCCATCCGTCAGTTTCTTGCCCAGGCTGATTGGGGAGTACTTGATTACCTCTTGATCGACTCTCCTCCGGGAACCGGGGATGAGCAGCTTACTGTCTGCCAGACCATTCCGGAACTTACAGGAACCATCATCGTCACCACTCCCCAGGAGGTTGCCATCCTGGATGCACGGCGCAGCGTAAACTTCTCCCGCAAGATGGGTGTTGCCATTCTTGGGGTGGTGGAGAATATGAGCGGTCTCATTTGCCCCGGCTGCCAAACCGAGATTCCCATCTTCGGCATCGGCGGCGGCAGGAAGATGGCAGACCAGATGAGTGTTCCCTTCTTGGGCCGGGTGCCCTTGGAAGTTCCCCTCATG
>RZYT01000044.1 GCA_009930195.1 Spirochaetia bacterium
CCATCCTCCATCATGGAGGTGAAATCATAGTCCACGAACTGGGAGAAGTTGGTCTCCAGGAATTGGCAGACGGCAAACCCCATGAACGTAGGGGCCAAAGCCGAACCGTCCTTGACCACGTAGCGGCGGTCGAGCAACGTCTTGATGATGGTGGCGTAGGTGGACGGGCGCCCGATACCCCGTTTTTCCAGCTCCTGGACCAAGGAAGCCTCGGTAAAGCGTGCAGGACTCTTCGTCTGGTGCTCGCTGGATACCAAGGACTTGAGCTCGCACAACTGCCCTACCTTCAGCTCTGGCAACAAGGACTCCTTGTCATCAAGGGCTGCCTCGGGATCATCGCTGCCTTCCACATAAGCCCGCAGGAAACCCGGGAACACAATCTCCGTCCCGGTTGCCGTGAATTCACCGGCACCAGCCTTGATCCGAACCGTCGTGGTGGCCTTCTTCGCCTCTGCCATCTGGCTTGCCAGCGTCCGTTTCCAGATCAGCTCATACAGAGCCAACTCCTTGCCCAGGAGATGGGTCTCGGAAGGATGGACAAAGGTCTCCCCTGCAGGACGGATGGCCTCATGCGCTTCCTGGGCCCCTGCGCTCTTGGCGGCGAAATACCGTGGGGACGAGGAGAGATACTCCTTGCCGTACAGGGATTCAACCAAGGACCTGGATGCATGTGTTCCCTCCTGGCTCAAGGAGGGGCTGTCGGTTCTCATGTAGGTGATGAACCCGTTCTCGTAGAGCTTCTGGGCGATGCGCATCGTATCGGAAGCACTGATGTGCAACTTCTTGATCGCATCCTGCTGGAGTGTGCTGGTGGTGAAGGGGATGCTCGGACGGGTGACAAACGGTTTGCGCTGGATGTCCTCGACCCGATAGTCTTCTCCTTCGAGCTCCTTGACAATGGCCTCGATCTGCTCTTTCTGCAGCAACAGGGTATTGGTCTTTTCCTTGTACACACCGGTGTTTGAGTCAAAGTCCTTGCTTCCTGCAATACTTTGTCCCTGATAGGAGGTCAACTTCGCCTCAAAGCCTCGATGAGCCTCCGAGAGCAGCTCCGCTTTTGCATCGTAGTACGTAGTCTGCAAAAACTGCAGTCGCAGGCGCTCACGCTCGACAGTCAGCCTCAGACCGACCGACTGGACCCTTCCTGCCGACAGCTTCTTGTTGGAGAGCTTTCTCCAGAGGGTGGGAGAGAGCGTGTACCCGTACAAACGATCAACAACCCTCCGGCCTTCCTGCGCCATGACCAGATTCTCATCCAACTCCCTGCCCTGCTCTAGAGCCTTGGTGATGGCCCCCTTGGTGATTTCATGGAAAACCATCCGCTGGTAGGGAATCTTGGGCTTGAGGACTTCCAGAAGATGCCATGAGATGCTTTCCCCCTCACGGTCCTCATCAGTTGCCAGCAGCAGGCGGGAAGCTCCCTTGAGGCTGCTTTTCAGCTCCTTGATCAGGCTCTCCTTGCCGCTTACCACCTGATACTCACAGGCAAAGTCCTTATCCACATCTATGGCCATGCGTTCCTCGGGAAGGTCACGGATATGGCCTTTGCTGGCAACCACCTTGCACTCCTTGGGCAGGAATTTCGTGATGGTCTTCGCTTTGGTGGGCGACTCAACTATGATCAGGGTTTTGGCATCATCCATGCAATGTTCTCCTCAAGACACGAGGCCTTAGGTTACAACATATACTGGGGCTCTCAGCTTTTGTCAACGTATACCGTTTGCAGGTTTTCCGCTTTCATGGGCCGAGAAACACACACCCAAAGACTCCTTTCTCCCCTGGATTCGGACTTTGGAAAAGACCCCAGGATGCCAGTCCATCCCCCTTGGTCTCAAAAAAGAGCAACGCTTCCCCTTTAGGGGAAAGGGCGAAGGTGTACCTCGAACGGGTAGTGAACCGAAGAGATCCCACCCGCGTCCTCACCTCGACAGAAAGGATGTCAGCACCCCGTTCCAACTTTGTGACACTCCAACTTTTCGGTTTGTACGATGTGGTGTTGAACACCTCTGCATTTGCCCGATACGCCAGTTGGTACACCTCATCCCCGTCCCAACTGACTTCCTCTCCTATCAGGTGATCGGGCACCAAGGGGAAGATGCGGTACATCCTCTCATACTGGGCATACACCTCATAGGAACCATCCTTCCAGACAACCGTGAAATCCAAATGCCTGCACTTCCCCTTGTTGTCGTCGCCGGTGACATTCTCCCATCGGTACCTACCTTCCCAACCGGGAGTGACCACCCGTTTCATACCTGCCGCAAGATCGATGTCACCCCTCTTTCTGGCTGCAACAATAATCTGGTACCCGGTATGGGAAAGAAGACTCTCCTCGTTCGAACCCAGAACTGCAAACGCATCGGTTGTTCGCGCCATCGGCTTGCCGTCGAGATACAGGTCATAGTAGTCGGCCCCTTCAACGGCTTCCCACGTCAGATGGATCTGATTGGGGTACAAGCCTGTCACCTCCAGAGAAAGAGGTGCTGCAAACAGGGATGCAGCATGCACAAGCAACAGCAGGGCCAGAAAGCGTCTCATACCTTACACTATACACGCAGAGGCCCTCCTTGCAAGAGATTGGGTGGCAGGCTACTATCTGACTATGACCATACACCTTGTCTCCTGTTGCCTTGAAGAGGGAAACCTCAGCTACCCCTTGGGGGCCCTCTGCATCCAAAGCTCATTGCTTGCAAAAGGCCATGCTTGCGTGCATCACCCCTTCACCCTCGCCGACGATCCGGTGAAAGCGGCCCATAAGGTGGCATGTGAGCACGGTGAGGTGATCGGCCTTTCCGTATACCTTTGGAATAGGGAATGGATGGACAGGTTTCTCTCAACCCTCACCGAAGAATTGCCTGGGGCATGCATCTTCGCCGGGGGACCGGAGGCAACCGCAAACCCGGAAAGCTTTGACCTGAACCTCCTTTCCTTCCTGGTTGTCGGCGAAGGAGAAGAGGCCGTGGTGCAGGCAATCTCCCAATGGGAGGAAGGCAAGGAGGTGCAGGGCAACGGTCTGGTAACCGATTTGAAGCACCTATCCTATGCACCATCTCCACAGCTGAGCGAGCTCTCCTCCCCTATTTTGCAAGGTCTTGCCGATCCTTTCCTCACCGAAGGGGCCTCCGTGCTGTGGGAGATGACCCGCGGCTGCCCCTTTCACTGCAGCTTCTGTTTTGAGTCACGGGGACAGCGCTCGGTCAGGCATTTTCCCACCGAGCGGCTGGAAGCGGAGCTGGACTATCTCTCAGCACACAACGTGGGAGAAATCTACGTCCTCGACCCTACCTTCAATATGGACAAGCAGCGTACGCTTGCATTGTTGTCGCTCATCGAAGCCAGATCAGGTGAAATTCACTTTGTCTTTGAAATCAGGGCTGAGCTGCTCGACAAGCAACTCGCAGATGCCTTTTCCCGCATCAACTGCTCGTTGCAGATAGGGCTGCAGAGCAGTGACCCGGCAGTGCTCAAGCAGGCGAACAGAAGTTTTTTCCCCGACACGTTTGCCAAGAGAGTGAACCTTCTCAACGAACGGGGCATCCCCTTTGGCCTTGATCTGATCATCGGCCTTCCTTTGGACAGCCTACAGGCTTTCACCAAGAGTCTCGACTACGCAATCGGACTCAAGCCCAGCAACCTCGATATCTTCCCGCTCTCCCTGCTGCCCGGCACCTTGGTTGCCGACCAGGCGCAAGCATTCGGTATCAAGTACCTGGAAGATGCTCCCTATACGATCCAGAGCTCGCCCACGTTTCCCGCCGCTGATATCCGCAAGGCCCTTGTCCTCAAGGATGCAGCCGACCTCTTCTTCACCCAAGGACAGGCAGGCATGTGGATGGGAAAGCTGTGTGAGGCACTCGATCTCAAGGCCCACCAGGTACTCAACCTTTTCGACTCCTATCTTGCCTTTTACCTGAAAAAGAGCGGGCAATCTCGGGAAGAAATCGATATCTTCTCAATTCAGGAAGCCTTTGTGCGAAGCCTGATGAAGAAATTGGGCAAGCAAGCCTACGAACCGGCCCTTCTCTCCTATATGGAGCTGCATCAGGGCATCGCCTTCCTGCAGACCTTCCAAGAGAGCCCCACCATCCGTCTCTTCTATGGCTTGGACCAACTCTCCGAGTTGGACCGGCTGAGCTTTGGGGCCTTCCTTGACAGGTTCCCCGAGCAGGAGGAGCAGGAGTATGTGATCCAAGCCCAGGAGGATGGCCAACTGCTGTTTATTCCGTTGAAGTAGAACAATTGCATGCACTTCCTGTTGAGAAGTGGAAAAAAATCCCGTACAGTTAGGCAGAAAGGAAGAAAACCGGTGAATCGAACGAAACTCCATCTCTTGGGCGCATCCCTTATTCTTGTCGCCCTTCTTTTTACAACCAGTTGCACGGTTACCGAGCGTATCTCGTTCAGCAATACAAGTTCCCATGTCTCTGCCTTCGACTTTACCGTCGAAGATTTTTTCCTGGCAGTGCTTCAGGACTTCAGTGAGTTCATCCCCCAGGAAGGAGAGGATTCGTTGATGGACAAGGCCATCAAGGATTTCGAACGCGCACTGAACTACAGCTATACGACCCGCGACGTGGCCTTCACCAAACTCAATGACAATGCCTATGAGGGAACCTTCATATTCACCAATCTCATGCAGTTGATCAGCGATCTGGGGGCAGGTGCCAACCAGAGCTTGCTGAAGGTAGAGGGAAAGAGCCTCACCTTCTCTCTCTCCATGGACAACTACAGCCAACTCGTGCCGGTCATTCCGTTCCTCGCTGATGAGAACTTCGAGGCCTTCGGCCCGGTCTACAACCAGGGCTTGAGCGAAGCAGACTATCTGGAGATGATCAGCTTCATGCTTGGGGAGGAAGGGCCTCCTGCCATCGAGCAGTCCTTCATCACCTTGCGCATCGAAACGCCGGGGCCCATCACCACCTTCACCGGCGGAAAGAAGATCAGTGACCAGGTCTACGAGTTCAGCTTCCCTCTGATCGATTTCCTCTTGCTTGCAAAGCCCATCACCTTCAGCGTGCAGTGGCAGTAACAAGGAATCAGGCAGCAATCGCTTGCTGCCTGACCGTGTGTCTTACACATTGAACCTGAAGTGCATGATGTCCCCATCCTGCACCACATACTCTTTTCCTTCCATCCTGAGCTTGCCGGCCTCTTTGACCTTCTGCTCACTCTTGTAGAGGAAAAGGTCCTCACAGTTGTACACCTCAGCCTTGATGAAGCCCTTCTCGAAGTCCGTGTGGATGACCCCTGCTGCTTGCGGTGCCTTGTATCCGGCATGGAAGGTCCACGCACGGTCCTCATCGGAGCCTGCGGTGAAGAAGGTGCGCATTCCCAAGGTGTGGTAGGCGCTGCGGATCAACTGGTTGAGCCCCGACTCCTTCAGACCGACTGCCTCGAGAAACTCCTGCTTCTCTTCCGCAGTCTCCAGGACAGCAATCTCCGACTCAATCTTGCCGCAGATGACCACCACATCGGAGTGCTCTGCCTTGGCGATGGAGCGCACCTGCTTCACATAGTCATTCTCCTCAACAATGCCTTCCTCATCCACATTGCAGACATAGATGACCGGTTTGAGCGTAATCAGGTGCAGGTCATGGACCTGTGCAAGTTCCTCTTCCTCCAGGGCGAGGCTGCGGGCGGGCTTGCCGTCCTCCAGACACTCCTTGAGGCGGGTGAGCAGGGGCAGAACCTTCTCGTTCTCCTTCTGCGCTTCCTTGCTCAGGCGGGTGAGTTTCATCTGCTTTGCCCAGCGGTTGGTGACCGTGTCCAGGTCAGCGAGGGCAAGCTCGATGTTGATCGTCTCGATGTCGCCTGCAGGATCGATGCGGTTGTTCACATGGATGATGTCCCCGTTGTCAAAACAACGCACCACGTGGGCGATGACTCCAACCTCACGGATGGATGCGAGGAAACGGTTGCCCAGGCCCTCTCCCTTCGAAGCTCCGGCCACCAAGCCTGCGATGTCCACGAACTCAAAGGTGGCGGGAACCACCTTCTGGGGAGGAATCAGGGAGACAATCTGATCCAAGCGGGGATCAGGAACGGAAACAATACCCACATTGGGGTCGATTGTACAGAACGGATAGTTCGCAACTTCGGCAGGAGCTGCCGTCAGGGCGGAAAAGATTGTGGATTTGCCAACGTTTGGCAGACCGACAATGCCGCAATTTAAACCCATGGTATACCTCATATTCGGCTCAGTGGAACCGTAGCGGCAGTGTAGCACATATTGACTTGCATGATAACCAGAGCCTATAGTCAACTCCAATGGGTATCCAAAACAACAACGGCGAAGAACAGCCGATTTCCAAAGGCAAACACATACACGAAATTCAGGAAACCAAACAGCAGGCACTGCTCTTGGTCCTCACCGAACCACAAGAATCCATACAAGAGAGCAACCGACGGGGTGAAGAGCTCAAAGCTCTGGTGGACACCATGGGCAGCGATACCCTGCGTGTTGAGCAGATCAGTCTCAGACAGACCAACAGCGCCACCCTGATCGGCAGCGGCAAGGTGGAGGTGGTCAAGGCTCTCATCGATGAGCTTGGCGTCAATCTGGTCATCTTCGATCGCCAGATCAATCCGCGTGTCCAACGCAACCTGGAGAAGATCTGGGAGATCACGGTCATCGACCGCGATGAGGTCATCCTGCAGATTTTTGCAGACCGTGCCGCAACCAAGGAAGCAGTGCTTCAGGTTGAGCTTGCCCGCCTCGAGTACTCCCTGCCCCGACTCACCCGTCGCTGGACGAGTCTGGGTCGGCAGCAGGGTGGCGTCAAGGGCACCAGAGGTGAAGGTGAGAAGCAGCTTGAGCTTGACCGACGCCAGGTCCAGGACCGCATCGTCGCGCTCAAAGCCCAGTTGGAGAAGGTGGTGCAACAGCGCAGCATCCAACGCAGTGCCCGCATTGAGGGGAGCATCCCCACAGGGGCCATCGTCGGCTATACGAACAGCGGGAAATCGAGCCTGCTCAATGCCCTCACCAATGCAGGAGTGTTGGTGGAGGACAAGCTCTTTGCAACCCTCGACCCCACTACCCGCCAGGTGAAACTTCCCGGCGGTGAGGAGATCTTGCTCTCCGACACCGTAGGCTTTGTCAGCGATCTTCCCCACACCCTGGTGGATGCGTTCAAGAGCACATTGGAAGAAGCGAAGTATGCAGACTTCCTGATCATCGTCTGCGATGCCTCACATCCGGATATGCTGGCAAACTATGCCACAACCGTCGAAGTGCTGGAGGAACTGGGATGCACAGACAAGCCGGCCATCGTACTGGCAAACAAGATGGACCTGGTCCAGGATGGGTTCTCCGTCTCACGGCTCAGAACCCTGTACAACCCCGTGCTCGAGACTTCCATCAAGACCGGAGCGGGTATCGATGATCTTCTCAAGCAGATGGGAGAGACGCTTCATGAGCTCTGTCCGACCACTGTCTATGTCCTTCCCAATTCGCGCCATGATCTGGTGGCCCATATCCACCGTTTCGGGCAGGTCGAGAGCATCGACTACACCGAGGATGGCATTGTGGTCAAGACACGAATCCAGAATCGCTTCCAAGGTCCGCTCCATCCGTTCCGCAACGCTTGAGAGAAGACAGGAAGGTGAGAATGCAAGAGAAATGGTGCCATCCCGGAAGGAACGGCACCATTTTCTTAACCTTGAGACGGGTCAACTTACTGTCAGTCGAATCTCCACATCGCCCCAACGTATCCATCATAGTAAACATCAAACGCAGGAACTATCCAGAGTCCCGGTGTCACCCGAAGGTACAAATCAATGGGTGCATCTGAATTTGAAAAACTATAGACAAGTCCGATGGGAGCAATAGCAGCGAATCCAAATTTGCTGTCACTCGCAAGGGGAATGCCGAAATATGCGCCTCCAGCAACCGTAATATCAAAATCTGCATTTTCAATCTTGAATTCGGCTACCTTGAAATTGGCTGCAACCTCTGCGGAGAGATACTCGTTCAGGAACCCAAATCCAATATTCGCAATCAAATCAAAACTATCCATCCGATATTGGGCGGCTATTGATGCGCTCGTGCCAAGGTTCAAACCAAGAGCCAAGTCAGTCTTCGAAGCGCGTTCCGCCGCAGTAGCAGGAACCAGTGCAAGTGCAACCAACAGCAGGACAAGCAGTACTCTCTTCATAGATTTCTCCCTTTGTAGGATTCTTCCTACGATAGTTTGTTGCTCTCACTATACCATACGCAGGGACCGTCGCAAAGCCACACGGCTGGACCACGCCAGACAGGCTCTGGCGTTTTTTGGCAATCCTTTGTACTATACACCCAGAAGAGGATGTGTAAAGAATGCAGAGACACCTTACCCTACGCGCAACCATCATCGGCATTGCAGGACTTCTGGTCATCACCGCGAGCAGCATGTATGTGGCACTCAGAATGGGGGCTCTCCCCTGGCCAACCATCTTTGTCACCGTAGTCAGCCTTGCAGCCCTCGGGAAGGCAAAGAACTCCAGCTTGCAGGAAATCAACGTAACCCATACCATCATGAGCAGCGGAGCCATGGTTGCCGGAGGCTTGGCGTTCACCTTGCCTGGACTGTGGATGATCGACCCCACCGCATCCTTTTCCATTTCCAGCCTGATTGTTTTGGCCGTGGTGGGAGCAATCCTGGGAACCCTCTTCTCCTCACTGTACCGCAAGAAACTGATCATTGAGGAAGAGTTGCCCTACCCCATGGGAATTGCCAGTTACAATACCCTCATAGCAGGAAAACAGGGTGGCAAGGGAGCCCGGACACTCTTTGCGTCCATGGGCGGTTCGGTCATCTTCACCGTCCTGCGTGACGGTTTTTCCAAGATTCCGGCCCTCCTGGGCATCTATGGGGGAAATGCACTCTTTCCCGCCTTCTCCATCTGGGTCTCACCCATGGCAATGGGTATCGGGGCGATCATCGGCCCCCTCTTTGCCTTGGTCTGGTTTGGCGGAGCAATCTTCGGTTACTACCTGCTGACCCCCATCGGCATCACCCAAGGGTTGTTCGCCTCCATGGCTGAAGCAGATATTTTCCGTTCCAACCTTGGCATCGGCCTGATGATTGGAACCGGCCTTGGCGTCTTCTTCAAAGCAGTCTACTCCAAGCTCACAGCCCTCAAGAAGCTTGAGGAGAAGCCGGAGACACTCTCCTCCACAACGCGCCTGCTCATCGTGCTCATCCTCTTCTTCGCTGTCATCCTGCTCTCACTGGGCACCGAGCTCGGCCTGGTCGAGTCCTTGGTACTCATGGCAGGCATCTATCTGGCAACCTACCTCTCGGGCATGCTTACCGGGCAAACCGGCATCAACCCCATGGAAATCTTCGGCATCCTCGTGCTGCTGGTCATCCAGCTCATCAGCAAGCCCAGCCTGATCGCCTCCTTCAGCATTGCGGCCATCGTTGCGGTGGCTTGCGGTCTCACCGGTGATGTCATGAACGACCTGAAGAGCGGACACCTGCTGAAGACCAATCCCCGTCAGCAAATCCTGGGAGAGGGCATCGGAGGTGTGGTGGGAGCCGTTCTCTCCGTGTTTGTCCTGCTCATCATGAAAGCTTCCTTCGGCGGCTTCGGGACAGCAGAGCTTCCGGCTCCCCAGGCTGCCGCAGTTGCTGCCATGGTCGGAGGCCTCCAGAACATCCCGGCATTCCTCATCGGCCTGGGACTCGGCTTGGTGCTCTTCCTGGCAAAACTGCCGAGTGCAACCCTGGGGCTGGGCGTCTATCTTCCCATCTACATCTCCTCAATCATGGGCTTGGGGGCGCTGCTCTCAGTTTTGATCAAGCGAATCCTGGGCAAGAAATGGAGCAAGGAAGAGCTCGGCCAGCAGAGCGGGCTCGTGGCCAGCGGCTTGCTTGGAGGTGAAGGCATCACCGGTGTGGCGATTGCTATCATTTCCATGCTCAAATAGGTATACTCACACTATGGAAAACCAAAAGAACATACCCCTCTCCCTGTATGGGCTTGACGCCCCCACCCTGACAGAAGTCCTCTCGCTCCCCAAGAGCTTTTATGGAAAGCAGATATACCAGTGGCTCACAAAAGGGGTCACCTCCTTCGAGGAGATGACCAACCTGCCCAAGAGTGAACGCGAACGGCTTTCGGGCCTGATGAGCTCGGCCTCATCCTCCACCATCGAAACCAGCGAAAGCGACGAGAGCGGTGCCACCAAGATGGGCATACGCCTGCATGACGGAAAAATCGTGGAGTGCGTGCTGCTCATCGACAAGAAAGGGCGCCATACCGCCTGCCTTTCCAGCCAGGTAGGCTGTGCCATGGGCTGCACCTTCTGCAGGACCGGGACGATGGGGCTGCTGCGCAACCTCAGTGCAGAAGAGATCATCGAGCAGTATGTCCATCTGCTCGGGGTGAGCGACCAGCCCATCACGCACATCGTCTATATGGGAATGGGAGAGCCGCTTGCAAACATTGCAGCGGTAACCCGCTCCATCCGCTATTTCCATGACAAGGATGCGTACAACATCAGCCTCCGGCGCATCACCATCTCAACCTGCGGTGTGGTGCCCGGCATCCTTAAGCTCGCCGAGCAGAAGCTGCCGGTGAAGCTTGCCGTCTCCCTGGTGACGGCAGACAACCGAACACGCGACCGCATCATGCCGGTGAACCAGAAGTGGGACATCATGGAGCTGAAGAAAGCCCTCATCCACTACCAGAGGGTTGGGGGAAAGCGCTTTACCATCGAGTACTGCATGCTCGGCGGTGTCAACACCGACGAGTTCAGCGCGAAGAAACTCTCCACCTACGTCAAGGACATGGATGTCATCGTCAATCTCATCCCCTGGAACCCTGCCGAGGAGCTACCCTACCAGAGTCCGACCGAGGAGGAGATTGACCACTTCACCCTCCTGCTCGATCGCCTGCACGTCAACTACACCCGTCGCCGTTCCCGCGGCCAGGAGATCAACGGAGCCTGCGGCCAGCTGGCCGTCCCGCTCAACAAGGGCTTGGAGTACGAGCTCATGGTTGATGAAGAGGACGAGGAGTAGCCTCCTGAGGTTGGGTGAACACCCGATCGAAGCGCAGCACAAGGGCCAACACCAGCAGCAACACGCCACTTGAGGCCATCAGCAATCGCATTGGGATGCGGTCGGCAAGCGGTCCGAAGGTGAGCATGCCCAAAGGCAACGCCCCGCTGAACATCATCTGCAAGAAACCGAATACACGCCCCTGCACTTCAGCAGGGGTGTGTTGTTGCAGGAGGGTTATCGTGGAAGTCTGGACCATTGTCAGGGCAATGCCGTAGAGCAGCATGAGGGAGAGATAGACAACAAAGCTGTCGATCACGCCCATGCCGATGGCCAGAAGCCCAAACGCAGTCATGCCAGACAGAAGCGTCTTCACCCCGTTCTTTCCCATGGTTTTGAGTGACATGAGCAGGCCTCCCAGGCTCATGCCAAGAAATCCGACCACTTCCACCATGGTCATATACAGATAACTCTGCTGGTACGTGCGAGTCACAAACAACGTGGCAAGAAAGCCTGCCGGAACGGTCAGGAATATGAAAAGTGCATAAGATGAGAGCATTCGGGCCACCCACCTTTGCTTGCGTGCATAGGCCAAGCCCTCGGCAATATCACGCAGCAGGGAAGATTGTTCCTCTGCTCGCATCGAGGACAGCTTGGGGACTGCCAAGATGGCAAGCAAGCTGATCCCCACCACTGCAGTCCCTACATCCAGAAACAAGGTGCTTCTGAGGGAGAGGAAGGAGAGAAAGAAGCCTGCGATGAAGGGGGATGCAAACTGGACCGCTGACTGGAGCGTTGCATTCAAGGCATTGAATCGCATCAGATGGGATGCATCGACCAGCTGCGGTATCATGGCAGAGACAGCAGGCACTTGCACCCCGGTGCCGAATGAGCGAATCACAGAGACAAGCAACAAAGCAGGAAAGATGGAAGCATTGGTTTTCAGAAGCGGCAGCAGCAAGGCAAGACCCAGCGTTGCCGCTGCAATGAAAGCATCGCTTGCGATGATCAGGAGCTTGCGGTTGTACCGATCCGCCCATACTCCCGAAAACAAGGATATGGCGAACTGGGGAAGAAAGGCACACAGGCTGAGAGAGGCAACCCAAAACCCTGAGGAACTCTCCATGGTTATGTACCAGACCAACGCAAATTGCACAATCGAAGAGCCAAGAAGCGTTACTCCCTGGCTCACCAGAAACACAAAGGTTTTCAGTTTCCAACCTTGCATGAAAGGACCTCCAAACGTGAATATGCACCAAGCATACTCGGCATCACAACTCTGGTGTTTCAGTGGAGGGTTCAGAAATAGTTTGCAAAACGGAGAGCAGGGAACGCATCTGCTGGATATCCGCCTTGGTCGCCTCCAAGGAAACCAGCAATCGGTCGCAAACAGAGATGATGTCTTCTGCTCCTGAGGGAGTGTTGAGCACCTCCTCAAGGGAATCGCAGGACTGCTCATCCAAGTGGTTGAGCAACCTCAGGATTGCCATCAAGGAGTAGTTGGCACTGCGAAGCGTACGGATGATGGTCAGGCGTTTGAGATCCTCCCCATCGTAGAGGCGATACCCATTCTTCTTTCTCTTGACTTTGAGCAGGCCATTGAGTTCCCAATTGCGGAGGGTATCGATGGTGACTCCCAAGTACGTGGCTGTTGCTTTTCGGGTAAGTGCACGATCATCAGGGTTCCCATCCCTTTCCAGAAGGGATTGCACAGCAGGGATGGCTGCACGGGCGCGGGACAATTCACTCTCGATAAGCTTTTCATAGCATAGGGTTGCTTCAATTGCCTTTTCAAACTGTTTTGTTGCGGATAACTTGATGCAAGCAAGCGCCTGCTTCCTCAGCCCGTGTTGCAGTATCTCCGCCCGCAAGGCAAGGCGTGCAAATTTCAGTTGGCCCACGTGCAGGTCGGTATACACCCGATACCCATTCGATTTCCGTTTCGGCTTGGAGATGAACGACAGCTCTTCATACAGACGCACGGTATTGGGATGAACCCCTACCGTGGCCGCCACTTCGCTTACCGAATAGGTGCAGTGCCTCTGCATTGTCCCTCCAGATAAAAAAGGCTGTTTCACAAGGCATCGCCTCTGAAACAGCCTGTATAGAGTGCAGGTTGCCCTTATTTCTCCAGGATGGCCTTGATGCGCCTTACCCCGGCAGAAGAGGATTGCTCCTTGAGAATCTTGAAATGACCCATCTCAGAGGTATTCTGCACATGGGGTCCCCCACAGACTTCCTTGGAGTAGTCGCCGACCGAGTACACCTTGACCTGCTCTCCGTACTTGCTGTCAAAGAAGGCTATCGCACCCTGCTCCCTGGCCTCTTCAAGGGTCATGGTCTCGCACGTCACCTCAAGATTGCGCGCAATCTGCTCGTTGACCATGTCCTCAACCTTCTGGATCTCCTCAGCGCTCATCGGCGAAGGGTGGGTGAAGTCAAAGCGAAGGCGGTCGACCGTGATGTTCGAACCCTTCTGGCCGACATGCTCACCCAGGACGGTGCGAAGCGCCTTGTGCAGCATATGGGTTGCGGTATGCAGTGCGGTCGTCTTCTCGCTGTGATCGGCAAGGCCGCCCTTGAACTGCTGTTCAGCCCCACTGCGGCTGATCTCCTGGTGCTTCTCGAACGCTTCCTTGAA
>RZYT01000272.1 GCA_009930195.1 Spirochaetia bacterium
AAGGTTGCCTTCCTCTCCTCCTTCTATCTTGGCGAGAAAGGGTTGTCGAAGCAGAATGAGCTGCAGTTGAGCCTGGACAACAAGGTAGCCTCAAAAACCTTGAGTCTCCCCCATATTGCCGAGGAGAATCCCATCATGATCGGTCCCTATGGACCGTATGTGATTGATGCACAGGCCCAGTTCATTTCGTTGCCCCAGGAATGGCTTCCCGGCAGCGTGACTGACGAGGACGTCAAGCAGCTCATTGCAAAAGGCAAGGAGAAAGCCAAACCGGTGATACTGGGCAACGGGCCTGTATCGGGGGCCCCTGTCCAGGTGCTCACCGGGCGTTTCGGGCCCTATTGGCAGGAAGGTGAGGGCAAGGAAGCGAAACGGGCAAGCATCCCCAAGTGGGTGCAGGATGCCCAAAAGACCGAGGACCTTGAGATTGCCAAGCGCTATCTGTCGTTGCCCAGGGTGCTGGGGACGGATGGAGAAGGCCATGAGGTCATTGCACACAAGGGAAAGTACGGACCCTTTGTGGCTTGCAATTCCGAGATACGAAACCTACGAAAGAACGACAGCGACCAGCATCTCTTCTCCATTACCCTTGAGCAAGCTCTCGAGCTGCTCAAGGAGGAGAAAACCCCTGCCAAAGGTGGGGGACGAAAGACACAAGCAAGAACGTCAAAAGCCTCCGTTGTGAAGGATCTGGGTACGTTCGAAAACGAGACAGTGGCATTGGCCACCGGTCGCTACGGCTTCTACTTGAAAGTCGGCAAGGAGAACATTGCCTTGCCCAACGAATTCAAGAAGGACGAGGCGAAAGCCAACTCCCTTACCCATGAAGAGGCCGTAGAGATCATCCGCACCAAGCGTGCAAAGGGTTAGAGAAAGGAAACCATGGCAAGACTTTTGGGAAAGCGACCTCCTGCCAGACATGTGGAAACGATTGCTACCGAAGATACGATTGAGCAACTTTCCAGTGAGTTTCGGCTGAGCAAGGAGAAGGTGCAAAGCATTCTCAGGAGTGTGGGGATCAATCTGGAGGGAACGAATCCTACCAGTGAGATGGGGCTGTATCGTGAGGTCATCGCCTGCAAGGTCGGCGACAGATCCCGATTCACCCATTCCGATACCTCCTATGAGGCGGTATTGGATGAGCAACTACGCTCTTTTGATGAGATTTATGTAGATACTGCGCCGATCATCCAGGAAGACTGGTTTCTGCACTTCGTCACCGATGCAGAACCGATCCTCAAACGGCGCAAGAAGAAACTGATCATCCTGGAGAAGACCCTTGAGGAACTTCACGGGCTGAAAGACAATCCTGAGAAGGACAAGGAAGTCCGTGTCCGATCCACCATCCGGCCTGACCTGATCCGTCAGCTTGCCCGCAGGGGGTTGGTGCGTATCGGGGATACGGGAAGCACGGGCATTGCAGATGACCACCTGGTCAGTCTGTTCGCCAGAATCGGGGCAACGAAGAGCCTCTTGCTCATCACCCAGGACCGGGGACTGAGCGAGCGTATCGTCAGGCTTGCCCAGCAGCTGGAGCAGCACCCGAAAGAAGAGGTGAAGCAGCGCTGGTACCAGCGTCTGTTCTCCCGTGCAAAGCCTGGTGCTGAGCAGTACGCCCACCAGATGGTGGTCTGCAAGCTGATCGAGGAAGGCAAGCTCAAGCGTTGCTACATCTGTCCCGAGTGCAATGAGAGCTATTATGACGACCTGCATGCTTGTGAGGGCATGGTGCTCTGCGGACGGTGCTACCTGGATCTCAAGGAGCAGGAGGCAAAGCAGATTGCTGCCAACCAGAAGAAGCGTGATGCAGAGCTGAAGGCGGAGGAAGAGCGGCAGAGAAAGCTCGAGGAAGAGGAAAAGCGGATGGAGCGGGAGAAGCTCAAGCAAACCGTGGGACAGCGTGTGGAGATGCAGAAGAAACGCTTCATCAAGCATGCAACCATCGTGCTTGCCGTCCTGCTTGTTCTGGCTTTGCTCCTGTTCCTGCTGGTGCTGTAGACACCCACCACTTCATTTTTGGCCGCCTGGACTTGTTTCGGGCGGCTTTACTCTTCCCGATCCAGGCAAAACAGTCCTGCTTTTTCTCCTGTACGAATTCTTGTTTCATTCGTTGACAGGTTGCAAAGGCGTGGTATACTTTGGGTAGGTGTTACGAAACACCTACAGACAAAAAGTAGGTAATCGTACCATCAGCACGAAAAAAAGGAGAAAAAAATGAGGAAATCACTGTTGAAAATGGTGGCTTTGAGCCTCATGGTAGTCATGGCAGCCGGATCAGTGTTCGGTGCCGGTACCCAGGAAACTGCGAAAGACGTAACAGTCAACATGTTCCAGCTCAAAGTTGAGATCAAGGATGCCATCGACGGCTATGCCGCCAAGTATTCTGCAGCAACTCCTGGAGTAACGGTCAAGGTGGAAACCCTTGGTGGCGGAGCAGACTACGGTGGGGCTCTCAAGGCAAAGGCCCAGGCCGGACAGATGCCCGATATCTTCGTGATCGAAGGTCGTGGCGGCTATGATATCTGGAAGGACTACATTGCTGACCTCAGCGACCAGAGCTGGGTTGCGGATACCGATCTTGCCTTCAAGGTGGATGGTAAGGTGTACGGCTTCCCCGTTGCAATCGAAGGCTATGGCTTGGCTTACAATGCCGACATTCTTGCCAAGGCAGGGATTGATCCGGCTACGTTGACCACCCGCGCTGCGTATGAGAAGGCATTCAAGACCCTCGAAGCCAAGAAAGCCGAATTGGGAATTGACGCTCCTGTTGCCATGGCAGCCTCTGTTGCCGGCGGCATGTGGTGGGTTGCTGCCCAGCACAACCTGGCTACCTATTGGGGTGGCGGCCTTGACTTCAACGATACCAGCATCATCGACATGGCCCTCGAGGGCAAGCT
>RZYT01000273.1 GCA_009930195.1 Spirochaetia bacterium
CCAGTTGCAGGTACCCGCGGATGCGATCCTGAACGTCAGCTACATCGGCTACCGCCCGCAACAGATCGCCGTCAACAACCGTACAACCATCCAGATTGTACTGGTTGAAGACACCGAGCTGCTGGACGAACTGGTGGTGATTGGCTACGGTACCGTACGAAAAGATGATGCCACCGGCTCTGTTGTGGCGGTGGATGCCACCAAGCTGAACCGCGGTCTGGCTACCTCGCCTTCCGATCTGCTGGCGGGACAGGTTGCCGGTCTGAGCGTGGTCTCAGCCGGTGGTGCACCTGGATCCTCCTCGAGCATCCGCATTCGTGGCGGCTCCTCCATGTCGGCCAGCAATGATCCGCTGATCGTGATTGACGGTGTACCGGTGGACAATGCCTCCGGCGTGAATGGCATGTCGAATCCGCTGAGTACCATCAACTCAAACGACATTGAGACCTTCACCGTACTGAAAGATGCTTCGGCTACCGCTATCTATGGTTCACGTGCTTCCAATGGTGTGATCATCATCACCACCAAGAAAGGCAAGTCTGGAAAAATGCAAATTGCCTACAATGGCAACATGTCCGTCAGCACCCCCACAGGTAACGTGGATGTGATGGATGCCCCCACCTTCCGCAACTATGTGGTCAACTCATTCGGTGCGGACAGCCAACAGGCTGCCGCACTGGGCAACACTGCAACCAACTGGCAAAAAAAGATCTTTCACGTTTCTGCCAGCACCGACCACAACCTCAGTCTCTCCGGTAGTGCCGGTGAGATGCTTCCCTATCGCATTTCAGTTGGGTATACCAATGAGAATGGGATCCTGAAGACATCCAACCTGGAAAGATACACCGGTAGCGTGAACCTCTCTCCCAGCTTCCTCGACGGGCAGCTAAGAGTACAGCTCAATGCCCGGGGGATGTACAACACCAACCGCTTTGCCGACCAGGGAGCCATCAACTCGGCCACCCAGTTCGATCCCACCATGCCGGTATATGACACTGCAGGATCGCCTTACGGCAATGGTTACCACATGACGCTCAAAGCCGACGGCACACCGATCGACATCGCTCTGGCCAACCCGCTTGCCATCCTGATGCAGAAGCATGACAACTCAAAGGTGATGCGAAGCATCGGAAATATACAGGTCGATTACAACATGCCGTTCCTCGAAGGGTTGAGGGCCAACCTCAACGTGGGATATGATATCTCCGACAGTGAGGGGGATGTGATCGTGGAAGACAACTCACCCATGAGCTACACCTGGGGCAGCTATAAGTCGGGATGGGGTGAAAACAGTTCATATACCCAGCAGAAGTTGAATACGCTGCTCGACTTCTACCTCAATTATGTGAAAGAGGCAGGTGCACATCGTTTCGATGCGATGGGTGGTTACTCCTGGCAACGATTCTACAACGAAACGGAGAATTTCTACCCCTACTCGGCTGCCATGGCCGCTGAGACCGGCAATGAGTTCTATCGTGAGAGCAACGACTACTCCACGGAGAGCTTTGTGATATCCTTCTTCGGACGATTGAACTACTCGCTGCTCGATCGCTATCTGCTCACCCTGACCCTGCGTAACGACGGATCGTCACGTTTCAGTCCCGATAACAAGTGGGGTCTCTTCCCCTCTGCCGCCTTCGCATGGAAGATAATCAACGAACCTTTCATGGAAGATGCAGACAAAGTGATGTCTGACCTGAAACTGCGTTTGGGATACGGTGTCACCGGACAACAGAATCTGGGCAGTGGTGACTATCCATGGATGGGCCGTTACAGCTACAGCCAGGCAGGAGCCAACTACTTCTTCGGTGATCAGATGATCCCGTTGATCCGTCCGCTGGCATACGATGAAAACCTGAAGTGGGAGGAGACCACCACCTACAATGCCGGTCTCGACTATGGCTTCCTGAACAATCGTATCACCGGTGCCTTCGATGTCTACTACCGCAAGACCACCGACCTGCTCAATACCGTCGGGATTGCTGCCGGCACCAATTTCAGCAACCAATTGCTTACCAACGTGGGTGAACTGGAGAACAAGGGTATTGAGTTTACCATCACCGGTCGTCCTGTTGTCAGCAAGGATTGGAACTGGAACCTGAGCTACAACGTAACGCTCAATCAGAACAGGATCACCAAGCTGACCATCAACGATGATCCCAGCTACGTGGGTGTTCGTTTTGGCGGCATCGACGGCGGCACAGGTAACAACATCGCCATCCACGCCGTAAACTATCCGGCCGGCTCCTTCTATGTATATGAACAGGTGTATGACGAGGCAGGCAAGCCACTGGAAGGTGTCTTCGTGGATCAAAACGCCGATGGCTCCATCAACGAGCAGGATATGATCCCCTGGAAGAATGCATCGCCCGATCTATACATGGGTCTGTCCTCGCAACTATCCTATAAGAACTGGGATTTCAATTTCTCCGTTCGTGGAAATATCGGCAACTATGCCTACAACAACATCCAGTCGAACCGAGAGTCGAAAAACACCACCTTCGACCCCTCCGGATGGCTCAAGAACAGAGTCAACAGTGCCACCTACACCAACTTTGATGCGGTGCACTATCAATCCAGCTACTACATCCAGGATGCCTCCTTCATGAAGGTAGACAATGTTTCACTGGGATTCAACTTTACACATCTGCTGAACCACCAGCAGTCGGGAAGGATCCATTTCACCGTTCAGAACCCGCTCGTGGTGACCAATTACAGCGGTCTCGATCCCGAGTTCACCAACAACGGTATCGACAACAACATCTATCCCCATCCCCGCGTGTTTATCCTGGGTCTCAATCTTAATTTTTAACATCAGACAATTATGAAGACAGTAACATATAAAATACTAACATTCATCGCGATCATCCTGATGACCGGGGGGCTGGCCTCC
>RZYT01000274.1 GCA_009930195.1 Spirochaetia bacterium
GCACACTGAATGAAGAAGATGATGGAAAAGGTCTCTCTGTTTGAGGGGTTGCTTTTGCTGTACAGGAAGACCGGGATACTGACGGCAAGATGCAGGGCGATCAAGAGCCAGCAGAGGCCGTCAAAATGGTAGTGGATGCCCAGGTTTGTCTCCCAGGCACCGATGACTGTTTCCACACTCTGATGGGCTATCACTGCGGGAGTAAGCAGAGCAAGACAAACAGCTGGAAGCATGAGGCCGATGAGAAAGGCAAGGCTCTCCGCAACCTTGCTTGCCTGCCCAAACGCTTTGGCTGTAACCAAAAGCGCAGAGGCAAGGAGTGGAAGATAGATGGGTGCGAGGAACAGGCTCTCAATGTTCACGCTGCAGCCTCTCGGTGATGACCTGGATATCAAGCGAACCGGTCGCCCTGTAGAGACGTACGGCAAGGGCAAGGGAGAGGGCCGTTACGCAGACTCCGATGACAATGGCAGTGAGCATCAGTGCCTGGGGTATTGGATCAACCATGGTGGTGATGCCCTCATCGAGGATGGGGGCTTGGTTTCCTATCCTGCTCCCCTCCAGGATGAAGAGGAGTACGACGGCAGCATTGAGCAGATTGAGGCCGAAGACTTTTCTGATGATGTTGCGCATGCCCACAATGGCTGTGAAGCCGGAAAGGAAGAGCAGGGCGATGAGGATGCGTTCAATGATCATGGCTGCCTCCCATCATGGCAATGCACATTACCGCAATGCTCGTTCCCACCTTTAAGCCGATGATGATGTTCAGCAGGATGATGAAGTTTGCCGAGAGGGAGGATGCGGACTTGATGGGGTTTCCAAAGAAACCACTCTCAAAAAAGACTCCGCTGATCGAGGCAAGGATGAGAACCAGAAACGAGAGGGCCTCGATGCGCGAGAGCACCAGGGTATTGGTCAGTTTGCTCTTCACCTCGGTTCCCAAGGCAAGGAAGACAATTGCCGAAGCAACGATGACGCCCCCCTGAAAACCTCCTCCTGGACTGATGTGCCCATAGAGCATCACATAGAAGCCAAAGAGCAGGACAATGGGGCCCAATTTGGAAGCAACCGTTTCCAAGAGATGGGTCCTCAGTCGGTTGGTAGGCCGTTTCTCCGGGGCTAGGGAGAAGCTGGTTGCCTCCTCATCACTGTGTTCCTTGCCCAGCTTCACCAAGATGGCCATGGTGCCCGTTACTGAGACCAACAGCACCAGGGTTTCCCCAAGGGTGTCCATTGCCCGGTAGCCAAGGTAGATGGCGCTGACGGTATTGGTGGCCCCGGTATCGGAGCGTGCGTTATCGAATAGGTAATCACGGGCCTGGGTGGGCCAGCTGTGGTTGCTGAGGATGATGGGAACAACCAGGAGGGCACAAAGCAGCACGGTAATCACTATCTTGATCAGTTCGAGCTTCTTCATGACTCCTCCTTGTCCCGGCGCTGGGTATGGCGTATCGCCCAGACGAAGATGACGGTGGAGACCCCTGCTCCAACCGCCGCTTCGGTGATGGCCACGTCAGGTGCCCTGAGGATGGTGAACAGCAGGGCGCTGAGCATGCTGATTGCGGAGAGTGCGATCACCGAGTGCAATAAGTCCCTGGAGAGAAGTGCGTAGATTCCCAAGGCAAGGATGAGGCTGAGCAGGAGCATGTTCATAGACTTTTATCCTCCCGATTCATGGATGAGCGTTGCCTCTCGGCATCCTCCGACTCCCAGATGAAGCGGGCGACGATCGAGGAGCCGGTAGGGGCACTGATCAGGAAGAAGACGATGAGAATGATCATCCTGAGCGTGCTGGCAACCGAGGGGGAGAGCAAGAGCAGGGCAATGAGGTACGAAAAGACTGCCGTCGTACCACACAGCGAGCCTGCATGCAGACGGCTGTACGGATCCTTGAACCGAAACAGACCAACCATGCCGACCAATCCGAAGCCGGTGCCGATGAGAAAGGCCAGCAGGGCAAGTATCTCACGTATGATCATCATGAGCCCTCCTTGCTTTTCTTCAGGAATCGGGTGATGGCCAGAAAGCCCAAGAAACCGAAGATGTCGTAGACCAGAGCCACATCAAGGTAGAGGGTGCGTTTCGTACTCACCCCCCAGAGTATCAACAGGGCGAGGGAGACTGCGGAGAGCACATTCAACGCGACAAGCCGATCACTTCCCGTTGGACCGAGCAGCAGCCGCACCAAGGTCACTACGGCAAAGAAGGTGAGGGCAAACAGCATTGCCTGAAGAATCAGATCACTCATAACCAAGTCCTCCCCAGTGCATGTTCCAGCCGGGTCTTGATCGCTTCCCCAGCTGCTTTGGTATGGGTGGTGGTGCAGAGCAGCCAATGTACGGTCAGGTGGTCGTCGTTGAGGTCGAGTGTCATGGTTCCCGGGGTGAAGGTGATTGCATTGGCCAGGATGGTGCGTGCGATATCCGAACGAAGACGGGTTCGGAAGTGCACGATGCGGGGATTGGTGTTGCCCGTGATCACCGCCTTGGCCACTTGGAAACTGGAACCGTACAGTGCTGCCACCATCAGAAGAAGGAAGCGAAGCAGGGAGAAAGGCCTGGGGACGAAGAAGTGGAGATTTGCCTCATGCTCAGGCAGGAAGATATGATAGGTAAGGGCTGATGTGAGCAGACAGACCACAAGGCCGAAGAGGAGCGAGAAGGGTCCGGCATCAGAGCTGATGAGAATCCAGACAACGAAAAGAAAGAGGGTGGTCAAACCGAAACGGAGGAAGGCCCAGGTTCTTCTGCTGTTCATCTACTGCTCCTTGTCGATGATACTGTCCAGGAACGCCTCGCTGGTGGGTGACGCAAAGAGCTCTTCACGCAGCTTTTTCTGGTGCAGGAGGCGTGCGAGGCGACTGAGAATCTTCAGGTGGAAGCTCGC
>RZYT01000275.1 GCA_009930195.1 Spirochaetia bacterium
ATCTTCCATCGTAAGGCCCAGCGTCTCCATGGTGAGAAACAAAGCCGGGACTTCTTTCTTGAGGAATCGCTCGCGGCGCTTCTTGAGCACCAAGGAACGGGCGTCCTTTGCCGTAAAGTATCCGATACCCCGCTGGTTCTCCAGAGTTCCTTCCTCCTGGAGCAACGCATAGGTGCGGATAACCGTATTGGGATTCACCTCCAGCTCCATGGCCATGTCCCTCACCGAGGGTATCCTCTCACCGTCTTTCCACACACGATTGAGAATAAGGTCATGCATATACTGGGCGATCTGCAGGTAAATCGGTGAAAGCGTATTAAACTGCATCGGTAGCTTGGACCTCCTCAACCCTGAAGTACGCAGTGATCATGCAGAACACAGGCAGTACTGCGTAGTAGAGAATCTTGCCTATGACCAGGAAAACCTGCAACGAGCTGACCGTCTGTTCCACATAGCGTGCATCCAGATAGCTGAACGCATCGAACATCGGCATCTGGCTGCCAAACCGGATGGCAATCATGATTCTGGCGAACAAGAGGGCCAACCCACTCAGAGCCAAACCAATGACACCAATTGCCAGCACCGTCTTGATGAAATGTGCCTTGTGGAAGTATGTTGCCCCCAACAGGAAGACTGAGTTCCATACCCAGTACTGAGCCAACAGCACCCAAAGTTCTGAATCCTTGAACGGATTGAACAGGGCCATGGGGTTGCCGAAGATAAGCAGCTGGATAGGTTCGGTGACCAAGCTGGTCAAAAAGAACAGCAGCGTCAGGGCGATGGGATAGGCTACGGTGGCCAGGACGGCCTTCGATGCAAACTTCTCCAGATTGGTTGCAGGCAACATCAGCCAGTCATGCTGGGTGTTCTTGCCGAACATATCCTCAGCAAACATCAGGCTGGTGATGATGAAACCACCAAGCAGAAGAAAACTGGGAAACATCTCGCTGTACACTTCCAACGGGAACGTTGAATGGGTATAGCGAGCGACAAGACTCTGCAGCGTCTCAAACCCAAAGAGTATCAGCACAATGACCAGTGCATAGGTATTCAGATCTTTCTGACTGGACTTCACTTCACGTTTCAGCAATGCTTGAAAGCGATTCATCGTACACCCCCCTTCCCTTTCTCGATCACTACATTGAACAACGTCTCCAGGTCCAAGGGCTGACCTTCCGACTCCTCACTTCTCTCATTGAGCACCATCCAGCCACCCAATACCTTCTCAACATACATCGCCGTTGCCATGTCAGGCTCTTTCGTGGTCAGGTTGAGCACGTACTTGTCGGAAACCGAAGCCACCGCATCATTGAAGATGACCGAACCGTCATGCAGGATGATGATCGGGTCGATCAGGTTCTCCATATCCCTTACCTGGTGGGTGGAGATGATGAAGGTCCTGTTCTCCGTCATTGCGGAAGCAACCGTCTGCCTGAACTGCCGCTTCGAAGGGATGTCCAAACCGTTGGTCGGTTCATCGAGGATCAAAAGCGCGGTGTTTGAGGCAAGCCCGAAGGAGAGCAAGGCTTTCTTCTTCTGGCCAAGGGACATCTGGTCAAGCCTTTGCTCCAGATCGACATCAAACTCCTTGCAAAAGGATGCGAATTGGGCGTGGTCGAACCGGGGATAGAAAGGAGCGCGCATCTTGACGTACTCGCTTCCCTTCATCTTGGGCAGGGGGAACTCCTCAGGAAGGTAGAAGATCTCCTGCAACAGGGAAGGCTTGCGTTTGGTGGGGTCTTCGCCCAACACCATGGTGGAGCCTTCCTGGGGGAACAACTGCCCACTCAGGATTTTCAGCAGGGTTGTTTTGCCCGCCCCGTTTTTTCCAAGCAATCCGTAGATGTTCCCCCGCTGGATCTCAAGATCCAACTGGGAAAACAGGGATTTGCTGCCGTATGAGAAGCCGATATTCTGCATCCTCACCACCGTATCGGATATTTCGATCTCGGCACGTGCTGTCTGTGTCATGGATGCCTCCTTATAATCTACTGTACTAGCTAACTAATACACCAATTATGTAAAGCTGTCCAGTACTTTGTCAGAGATATTTCCCAAAAAACCATACCGAAGGAGATCCTCTCTGAACTTTTTCGCTATTTCCTGACAAATGCCAAACAATCACTAGCAAAATCGGGAATAAGTTGGTAGTATCGGTTCTTGCGCGTTGACGTTGTTCAAGGCGCATTTGACCATCCCCACACCTCTCTTGAGAGAGGCGGGAAACACTTTGTAGAAAAAGGGCTAGATACAACATTTAGTACAAAAATCACCATGGTATAGAAGGAACTAGGGTAATGAACGAATCCACCAACCAATTCTATCTCGATCGCCAGAACAACACCGAATCCAACGCACGCAGCTACCCCCGCAAATTTCCCATCGCAATAAAACAAGCCAAAGGATCCTACCTCATCGATGTAGAAGGCAACAAATACCTCGACTTCCTCTGTGGAGCAGGTACGCTGGCCCTTGGTCACAACGACCCTGAAGTCAACCAGGCAATGGTGGAAATGCTTACCCAAGACGCTCCCTTGCATACCTTGGACCTCACCACACCCGTAAAAGATACATTCGTAGAAACGCTTCTTTCCTTGCTCCCCGAAGAACTCAAGGGACATGCCAAGGTGCAGTTCTGCAGCCCCAGCGGCACCGACGCTGTCGATGCAGCCATCAAGCTGTGTAAAACCGCCACCGGCCGCTCATCCATCATAGCCTTTGGCGGCGCTTACCATGGGATGGGTCATGGAGCCCTTGCCCTTACCGGCAATCTCAACGCAAAGAACCAGGTCAACGGACTCATGCCCGATGTACACTTCTTCCCCTACCCCTACTCCTACCGCTGCCCGTTCGGTCTTGGCGGAGAAGCAGGCGTCGATGCC
>RZYT01000276.1 GCA_009930195.1 Spirochaetia bacterium
TCCGCACCCAACCCTAAGCGAAACTTTTGCGCTGGCTGCAGAGCTTGCGGAAGGGACTGCCACTGATACGCTGAATAGGTAGATGCAAGAGAGCCCGTCCGAACAAAAGGACGGGCTTTCTGTGTCCTTTGTTGATGAAGGCTTGTCTGTTCGTATGGAGATAGTATCCGAATTGTCGTAAGCCTGAAAATCCCAGATGTTCTCGTTACTACTTACTCAAGCAGACAATTACGGTGCAATTTTGTTAAGAGTATGCAAAAAACCGTATAAACATTGACCACGGGATATGGGCGTGGTACCTTCAATTGAGGATTCTCCTCGAAGGAAGGTTTGCATGAAACATACACAAAGAGCTTTGGGTTTGGTGTTGGTGTTGTTGCTCGTTCTTGGATCTGTGTTTGCTGCGGGTTCAAAAGAAGTGGCAGCTCCTGCCAGTACTGCGATGGAGGACAAGGTCTCCATGTACGCAAGTATTACCTCCATTGAACCGATTATCGAAGCGTTTACCGCTGATACCGGTGTTGCTGCAGAGAATACCAGACTTTCTACTGCACGTTTTGTCTCTACCGTACTGACTGAATTTGAGGCTGGGAAACTTGCTGCAGACGTTTTGCAGGGTCCCCTTCCGGTACTGGAAATTCTCAAGGAACAGGGTGTTATCGCCGAGTATGTCTCCCCGGTAGGCGAGACGTATCCCGAATGGGCAAGACGTGGTGATGGCATCTACCTCTTTGGTATTGAGTATGTAGCGCTTATCTACAACACCGAGTTGGTTGATCCTGCTGATGTGCCCAAGCGCTATGAAGATCTTACCGATCCGAAGTGGAACAATCAGATTGTCATGGCCAACCCCGCGAGCCACGCAACCACGATCAGCTGGCTGGTAGGTTTGAAAGAACACGTATTTGCCACCGAAAAGGAGTGGTATGATTTCCTTCACGGTCTTGCCGCCAACAACCCGATGTTCGTAGCATCGTTCAGCCCGACTCCTGCTCCCATCGAAAGTGGTGAGAAGAAGATTGGTATCTCGATGCCCAAATACATCGTCACCAAGGCTCCGGCTCCGCTTGCTTGGGCACAGGTATCACAGCCGATGCTCGGCAGCCCCCGTGCCATCGCCATTGCCAAGGATGCTCCTCATCCCAATGCAGCAAAGGCTTTCGTTGAGTACTGGCTTTCCAATAAAGCCATGGGCATGCTGGCCAACGATGTTGGTGAATATGTGTTGACTCCTGGTGTGTATCCCCCGATCAAGGATATTGATAAGGCTGAGGTTATCGCCATTCGCGAGCTCTCCGACGAGGAGCTGGTGAAGTGGGGTGCTGAGTTCGAGAAGATTTTCGAAAAGAAATAACCATAACGGAAAGCAGGAAGAAGCGGATGGAAATTCAGATTACCGGAGTGAAGAAGTACTATCATTCTGAAGGGAAGATCATCAAGGCACTGGATGGGGTGAATCTCACGATTCCAGCGAACAAGATTTTTACCTTGCTTGGTCCCAGCGGTTGTGGCAAAACCACACTGCTGAGAAGCATTGTCGGCCTTGAGACCCCTGATGAAGGAGAAATCCGTATCGGCGACACCATTGTGTGGTCAAGTGAAAAACATATTGATGTTCCTACCGAAAAGCGGGGACTCGGGATGGTATTCCAGACCTACGCAATCTGGCCGCATATGGACGTGTTCAACAATGTTGCCTATCCGCTGCAGAATATGAGGCTTCCAAAGGATGAAATCAATCGCAGGGTCGAGAAGACCCTGCAGTTCGTCCAGCTTGAGGGCTTCGGAAATCGCCCTGCCACCCGTCTTTCCGGTGGCCAGCAACAGCGTGTCGCCCTTGCAAGGGCGCTTGTTGCTGAGCCTAAGGTCATCCTGTTTGACGAGCCGCTCTCCAACCTGGATGCGAAGCTTCGTGAAGAAACACGCAAGGAACTGAGAAGTTTTCTGAGTGAACTTGCCATTACGGCCGTCTATGTTACCCACGACCGCATTGAGGCTCTGGCACTCAGTGATCAGATTGGGGTGATGCGTGCAGGCAACATCATTGAAATCGGAGATCCGAAGAAGATTTACTTCGACTCCGAACATCAGTTCGTTGCTGACTTTATTGGTCGCTCCAACCTGTTGCCGGTTACCATCGAAGAGCAGGACAGTGGGTATACCAAGGTGAGCTCCTCAATTGGGGATTTCATGTGTGCCAAACGTGAGTTTCCCGCTGGAAGTGAGATTACCCTCTGCATCAGGCCCGAATTTGTGGACTTGATCGATCCGGCAGAGAAAGAGAAGCATCAGAACACGTTGGTGGGGAAGATGCATACCATGGTCTTTGTCGGCGAGGTGTATGAGAGTGAGATTTTGGTTGGGGATCAGCTGATTATGGTGAAAGTCGATCCCGATTCGAAGGTGAAGGAAGGAGATGAGGTGGTAGTTTCCATCGCAGCAGACCACTGCCTTTTGGTTTCAAGGTAGGAAGAGGATACTATGGCAAAAACTCGGCATACAAAGCTTACCTATCTGTTGATTCTGATTCTTGTCTCCCTCACGCTGGCCCCGGTGGTGATGTTGGTGATCGGCAGCTTCTCCAAGGGCCTGCGCAATGTGGGTGCTTTTACCTTCGACAAGTACATTTCCGTCTACACTGATCCTGCCTTGTTGGCAGTTCTCATGAATACCGTGGTGTTTGTCGCAGGTTCAGCGCTGTTCGCAACGGTGCTGTCGCTCTTCCTGGCCTACCTCAACAACCGGACGAACATCCATTGGAAGTTCCTGTTCAAGGTGCTTTCAGTGGTGCCCATGATGATTCCTCACGTGCTGTTTGCAGTCAGTTGGGCGTTGCTGCTCAATCCTTCCAATGGGATTCTGAATCTCTGGATCATGCA
>RZYT01000277.1 GCA_009930195.1 Spirochaetia bacterium
AGGAACTTGGGGTTGAACTTCTTGTGGAAGAAACTCATCAAGGACCCTACTCCGGTGCCCAAACCTGCAAACACCGTAAGCCCGAATGCCAGAAGCAAGGTTGAGGTACTGAACTCATACATGGTTGTGATTCTCCCCATCGGTCTTGTTGGAAAAAGCCTACCATGCACGCACGGGAAAGGCAACGATGCAGAGGATTTCGAATGTAACTGGTTTCCTGCGCTCCTCTCCCCGATACTGGGCAAAAACAAAAGGAGGTTTTCATGCAAGAGAACCAGCAAACGGATCCGCAGCAAGAAGTGCCGGAAAAATTATCAAAGACCAAGATCGCCATCCTGACCGTCTTTTCCCTGGTGATGCTCTTCCTGTTGGCATTCAGTTGTTATGGGTGCAGCTACCAACCCATCAACCCGCCCCAGGAAGAGGAAGCCATCGATGTGGTGGCCCGCCTTGCGAACACCAGCTGGCAACTGGATGAGACGGAGGGAACCCCTACCTTGAGTGAGCTCTACGACCTGGTGCTCTCCTCCATCTCATTCAGTGGCCGGGATGCAGGGCTCCAGCAGCTCGACATGGATCTGACGCTCCGCGATGAGCCCAGCGCCTCGGGAACCCTGCTCTTTGTCCCGGATGAGGGCTTCGGTTTCCTCTTTGAAGGGGACCTGCTCCCGATCCAAGTGGTCTATGATGTAAGCAGGGACGGAAATACCGAAACCCTGACACTTGTCGGAGAGGAGAGCAATGGGAGGATGTACTACTTGAAAATTTAATCATTTATGCAGATATTAGGGATGAGGGAAGTTGCTTCTGCAATCGGCAGGAGGACCGTACCTGATAAGGATATACAATCATGACACGATATAC
The DNA here is from genome assembly GCA_009930195.1 of Spirochaetia bacterium. Lineage (GTDB taxonomy): Bacteria > Spirochaetota > Spirochaetia > Sphaerochaetales > Sphaerochaetaceae > Sphaerochaeta. The sequence continues at coordinate 865 of RZYT01000277.1, forward strand.
ACCACACGATCCGATGGTTCTTGATCCGGAACACACCGTGGTAACGACACCCTTCCTGCTTGATGTGCTCGACTCAGCCCTGATCGAGAGCATCCAGAGCGGGAATATAGAAGTTGCCTATGGGATGCTCGATTTGAGCGTCAACCTGGCTCAGACGCTGGAGGGGAACACCCTCACCGAGGAGGAAGGGAAGGTCCTGCTTTCCAAAGTAAAGCGAGCGATGGAGAAAGGAAACATAGCAACAGCAAAGCAACATATGGTGGAGTTCGCCCTGCGCTAGAAGCAACAATCAAACCAATTATCCCCGGGTCTTTCGCTCTGCGAAAGGCCCGTTCTCTTTCATTCGTCGTCCCCCCGATTCTGGGTCAGCATCTCATCAACCCAATCCTCTTCGACATACACCATGCCGTTTCTCCCACCCACCTTGCGGTTGGGGCCCGGACGGTAGTGCTTGCAGGACTTGGGACCATAACAGAACGTCTCCACCCGATACTTCCGTATCCAGGGTTTCCATTGGTCGACGATGATTTCCACCGCCATCCTGCAACCCCAGATGCAGGAGGCGCAGGCCCCTTCATAGGTCTTCGCTGAAAGCCTGCGTGGGCCGCGTTCCCGATACACAGCAAGAGACGGGGGAAGAGGGGAAGCAGGTTCGGCTTCTCCCTGACCAAGAACCTTGAAGCCGGTTACCCGGTAGAAGTCCACGCTCTCCAGCCTGGGGTCTTCCACCGCCTTGCATGAGAGGGATACCACCATGCCGCTGTGCAACCTGTGCTTTTCGTGCAACTTCTCACTGATGCCTACGCTCACCGAACTGCCGTCCGAGAGAACAACAATGAGGGCATAGCCAAGATAGCTGTGCCAGGACTCGTCAAACGACCGGTTGAGCCTGATGCGCGGCTGTATGGAGGTAAGCACTCCTTCGAACAGACACTTCTCCTCCGCCATACTCATCTCCCGATGCTGTAGTACTCCACCCCTGCCTCAAGCATGGTGCGGGGCTGGAAGAGATTGCGCCCATCATAGACAAGGGCGGTCCTCATCAGTTTCTTGAAGAGCGCCGGTTCAAGGGCGCGAATCTCCTGCCAGTCGGTGAAGATGAAGCATACCTGAGCCCCTGTCAGGGCCTCTTCCACCGTAGCTGCATACTCCATGGCAAAGCCGTACTGGCGCTTGCAGTTCTCCTGGGCCACCGGGTCGAAGGCGGTGATGTTTGCTCCCTGCTCGAGTAGCAGGGGAATGTTGTAGATGGCTGGTGACTCGCGCAGGTCGTCCGTCCCTGCCTTGAAGGCCAGGCCGAGCACCGCCACCTTGATGCCGTTGAACGTGATCATACGGTTGCAGGCCTTGCGGTAGAGCTTGTAGCGCTGCTCGTTGTTCACGTCCACTGCAGCACCGACGGTACGCAGGTTGTAGCCGTACTGGGTCGCCAGATACTGCAAGGCCTTGGTATCCTTGGGAAAGCAGCTGCCTCCGTAGCCGATGCCGGCCTTCAGGAAGCGGGAGCCGATGCGCTCATCATAGGACATGCCCAAGGCCACGTCCTCGATGTTTGCCCCCACCAGTTCACACAGGTTGGCAAGGTCGTTCATGTAGGAGATCTTCAGGGCAAGGAAGTCGTTGGCCGCATACTTGGTCATCTCGGCACTTCTTCTGCTGACCGCCACGATGGGAAGGTCGAAAGGGGCATAGAGCTCACGAAGGATGGCCTCAGCATGCTTGTCCTCCACCCCGATGACAATCCTCTGGGCATGCATCATGTCGTGCACTGCAGTTCCCTGCGCAAGGAACTCAGGGTTGGAAGCCACTTCAACACGCACCGGATGAACCAGTGAGTCCTTGATGAACTGCTCCACCTTGTCGTTGGTTCCTACCGGGACAGTCGACTTGACCACCACCAGGCAGTCACGCTCGACGTGCTCGGCAATCTGACGGGCCACAGAGGCAACATAACTGAGGTTTGCAGAACCATCGGGCAGTTCGGGAGTTCCTACGCCGATGAAGATGACATCG
>RZYT01000278.1 GCA_009930195.1 Spirochaetia bacterium
AGTGCAAGATGGGTGAAAACAAAATCGTTTCCTATATCAGAAAATTCAGGTTCAAGGACCACTCACTGGGGATGGCGTTCATCATCCTGATTGTCATCGCCACCTTTGTGGGATGGCCCAACTTCCTGAAGGTCAGGAACCTGACGAACATTCTCAGGCAGATCTCCTATACCGGGATCATCAGCCTCGGGATGACGCTGATCATCATCAGCGGAGGCATCGACCTCTCCGTTGGTTCCATGGCAGCCTTCGTGGGAGGAATCTCAATCTTTTTCCTCAACCTCTTCGGCCCCACCTCGACACTGGGCATCGTGCTGACCTTTCTCTTCGCCCTCTTCCTGGGATCTGCCTGCGGGGCGCTCAACGGCATCATGGTGGCGAAATTCAAGATGGCACCGTTCATTGTCACCCTCGGTACCATGTCGATCTTCCGCTCCCTGATCCAGTACTTCTCCAATGCAGGAACCATCCTGTCGGTGAATATGGACTATGGCAAGCTCGGAAGCAGCATGTTCCTCGGTCTTCCGATCCCTGTCTGGTGCTTCATCATCGTCGGCATCATCCTGCATGTCGTGCTCAACCATACCAGCTTCGGCCGTTACCTCTGTGCAACCGGAAGCAACGAGCAGGTGGCCAGGTATTCGGCAATAAACGTGGCAGTGGTCAAGTTCCTTCCCTATGTAATCACCGGTTTCACGGTAGGCGTGACTGCAGTCATGTGGTCGAGCCGTCTGAACTGCATCAATCCCAGCGACTGTGCCGGCTACGAGATGGACGCCATCGCTGCTGCGGTCATCGGCGGCACGCTGATGAGCGGGGGAAAAGGGAGCATCATCGGTACCATGATGGGTGCCGTGATGCTCGGCATCATCAACAACATGCTGGTCATGGGAGGCATCAGTGCCTTCCTGCAGCAGGCTGTGAAGGGTTTTGTGATTATTGTTGCGGTACTGCTTCAGTACAACAACGGTAACAAATAAACAGGAGGATTGGAAATGAAGAAAGCATTGGTAATCGTTCTCTGCTTGGTCTTCTCGGTTGGCTTGGTGTTTGCCCAAGGCGTCAAGGAAACAAGTGTTCCCAAGATCGGTATTGCAGTACCTTCTCCCGACCACGGTTGGACCGGTGGTATCGGCTGGTGGGCTGACAAGGCTGTCAAGGAACTGCAGGAGCAGTATCCCGGCAAGTATGAGTTCAAGGTTCTGCATGCTGACGGCTATGCAAAGCAGATTTCCGATGTCGAAGACCTGATGGTCTGGGGCATGGATTATCTGGTCATCCTCCCCCACGAGTCCGCTCCGCTGACCCCGGTGGTGAAGGAAGCACACGCCTCCGGCGTGAAGTGCATCGTTGTTGACCGCGGTCTGACCGACACTACGTTCGGGTATGTCAATCTTGCAGGCAACAACCCTGAGATGGGCAAGGTCTCCGGCATCTTCATGCGTGACTACATGAAAGCCAACAAGCTGACCAAGTACGTCGCCATGGGTGGTATGCCGGTCGTCATCGACGGCGAGCGCATGAATGCCTTCTTCGACGAGATGACCAAGGAACCGACCCTGATCAACCTCGCTGGTGGCAGAAGCTACGATTTCGCCGACTGGTCGACACAGAAGGGCCTCGAACTGATGGAGAACTACATCCAGATGTATCCCGAGATCCACGCTGTATTCTGCCAGGATGACGATGTCATGACTGGTGTTCTTCAGGCTATCAAGGAGAGCGGCCGCAAGGACATCAAGCTGGTATTTGGTGGCGCCGGTTCGAAGGCAGCCTATGAGATGATCATGAACAACGATCCGCTGGTAAAGGCAACCGCCACCTACCATCCGTCGATGGTCTATGATGCGATCATGTACTGCCTCGATGTTGCCGAGGGAAGAAAGAGTGCAGATTTCCACACTGCAAAATCCCCGACTTCAGTGGTACTTCCCTCCGTTTTGGTCGACAAGAGCAACGTGAAGGATCACTACGACAAGGATTCTGTGTTCTAGGTCTTGGGTTTTTCACTCGATTCCCACAGGCTGTTGGTTTTCCAACAGCCTGTTTTCGTCAGCAAATGCACGCAACGCTTGTCGAAACTTCTTGTCCAGCTTGCGCTTATATGGATATGATACCAAATAGGAGTAGTTCGATCAAAAAGAAAAACAGCCTCACCCGCCGATTTGTCATTGCCTTGATTCTTATTCTGATGGCACTGCTGACAATCGGGTACATCAAGCTCTCCCTCACCGAAAAAGCGATTGAAACCAATCGCATGGTGAACCATACCTATTCAGTCATCACAGAACTGAAAACACTCACCCGAACCTTCCAAAACATCCGTATTGCCGAGCGAGGCTATCTGCTTACCGGCGATCGCATCTACCTGCAGGAAATCGGGGTCAGCACCTACTCCTTCGACCAGCATCTGATCAAGCTGACGATCCTTACCCGCGGGCATGCAGAACAACAAGCACGACTGAAAGAGCTGGACAAAACCTTCGACCATCTCATCACCGATGCGGTGCAGCCACTGTTGCGTTACCGCGACGAGATGCAGCATGACTTCGACCTGTTGTTGGAAAGCGACAAGCTTCCCGGACTTATGGAAGTCTCAAAATCCATCACCAACGAGCTGGAATCGATCCTTGATGCGGTTGAGAATGAGGAGTATTCCCTCCTGGAAATCCGTACCCTTGAGATGGAATTCTGGTATGATCTCGACCGGGCCGTAACGCTTCTCGGTCCCCTGTTCATCATCCTCATCACCTTCTTTGCAGGGCGTGGGGCGCTCAGGAAACTTGAGCGCTACCGACAGCAGCAAGAGACCGACCAGCAGGATCTCAGGGATGCACGTGACCGATTCGCCAGCGTCATCACCGGATCGAATCTCGG
>RZYT01000045.1 GCA_009930195.1 Spirochaetia bacterium
AGAGGGATTCGAACCCTCGGTACCGTCAGACGGTACAACGGATTTCGAGTCCGTCTCCTTCGACCACTCGGACATCTCTCCCGGTGATTATGACCGCTATACATAATGCACTATGAGACCAAGAGGATTCGAACCTCCGACCCTCAGTTCCGCAAACTGATGCTCTATCCAGCTGAGCTATGGTCTCAAATACTGTAAAAAAACAGAACGGAGAGGGGGGGATTCGAACCCCCGGACCCGTTACCAGGTCAACTCCTTAGCAGGGAGCCCGATTCGGCCACTCTCGCACCTCTCCAACTCAAAAAAAACGACTACACCTTGCAGATGCAAGAACGGAGAGAGGGGGATTCGAACCCTCGGAGACTTTCGCCTCAACGGTTTTCAAGACCGCCTCCTTCGACCGCTCGGACATCTCTCCAAAAAGACATGACTACAAGCCATGCGACTCTTAGGCTGCTTAGCTATCAATCGGGTTTCCACTATAGTCAGTGCCTCAATCTTTGTCAATAACCTGCGCGAGAGAAAACCTATCCGGCCGTGGGTATTTCTTGACAGTGCAACTCTCTCTTGTCATCATGGAACGACCATGAGGATTCCTCTCTTTCATAAGCGTCCCAAACCTCCCACATTGACGGGAGCCCAGACAACCCATCGAACACAAAAGATCGAGACCCTGAAAGCAGGTCGTCTCGCTTCTCTTGCGCTCTCTTTCACCTCCCGCATCATAGAAAGCATCGGAGCCCGGCTTGCAGGCAGCGAGAGTTGCCGCCTTGCCGCCGCAGAGATAGAGAAAGAGTTGGCTTCCTTTTGCGACACTGCCGAACAAAGTTCCTTTGAGCTGGAATCGGGGGTCCACTCCTTGCCGCTGAAAGTCGCCGTCATTCTCTATCCGGTGCTTGTGCTGCTTCAGCTCATCGGGCTTCCTTATCTCTCGTTCATGCTCTTCCTGCTCTATGGGTGGTATGCAGGAAAAGAGCTGTATCTGTACAAACCTCTCCATATCCGGTTCCTGAAACGGGATGAAGGGGTGAACGTGCATGCTGTGCTCCAGCCCAAGGGACCCGTGGAACAGACCATTCTGTTCACCAGTCATCATGACAGTGCACCTCTGTATTCCTACAATAGGCTCGATAGGCTCACCTATGCAAAGAAAGTGGGCCTTCCTGTGTTTCTTTTTCTGGGCAGCGGGTTGCTGTCGATGGTTCAGATACTCTCCGAACTGGTCAGTGGTCTTTTGCTGTTGCCCAATGTTCCCTCGATCGCAAGCCTCATCCTGCTTCTGCTGTTTCTCTTCTCCACCCCCTTGCTTTTGGGACTCTGGAACTTCCACTCAGAAACAGGCTCCCCTGGTGCGGGAGACAATTTGGTTTCGGTAGGGATGATCATCCAGCTTGCCCGATACTTTCATTGGAAGCGATCGTGCAATTCCCCCCTCTCTTCCACCCGTCTGGTATTCTGCTCTTTTGATGCGGAGGAAATGGGTTTGCGCGGCTCGCGGGAGTGGTATCGGAAGAACAGACCGGATCTGGATTCGGCTTTGGTCCTGAACTTCGACTGTGTGTATCATAGTGACCAACTGACATTCTTGGAACGGGACGTGAATGGGCATCAGATGCTGGACTCCTCTCTTGCCCGCCGCTGTGCAGAGATTGCCCAATCGATGGGGTATCCGGCAACCTGTGAGTCGATTCCCCGGCTCAGCGGAGGCACCGATGCAGCAGAGGCCAGCAGGGCACAGTTGAAAGCCTGTACCCTTACTTCGGTTGGCTGGGATGACAGGACAAAGCCCTCTGTGTATCACACAGAGGATGATACCGTGGATTCCATAGATCCGAAGGCTGTGGAGATGGCGCTTTCGGTTGCCATCCGGCTTGTGGAACTGGTTGACCAAAAGAAGCTCTGGGAAGCAGACCTGCCCAAGCAAGAGAAACAGAAAGAAGAGGAGAGTGATCCCAAACTGGTCTTCTCAAAACTCACGCATCGGTGAATTGAACCGAACTGCTGCCGTTTGAGCATTCGGTGAGAAAGGATGCAAGCGTCTCCTTTCCCTCGGAAGGAAGACTTCCCTGCAACGAAACTTCGGTACCGAAATCCTCATGCTCGATGGTCGACTCCATCTCTATGAGACGTTTTTTAACGATATCATAGAGGTTGTAGGGTATCGTCATGGAAAAGCCTGATTTCTCTACCAAGGGTTCTGTCTTCACCAGTTTCAGCACTTCCTTGACGCTGTCCCCGTATGCCTTCACCAGACCTCCGGTTCCCAGCAAGGTCCCTCCGAAGTAGCGTACCACCAGCACGAGAATATTGGTTATGCCACTGCCTTTGAGAACCTCCAAGGCTGGTCGTCCTGCCGTATTCTTCGGTTCGTGGTCATCACTATAGCTAAAGGTATCCGCCCGTTCTCCAAGAATGGCAGCATGTACCACATGGTTTGCTCCTGCATGGAGCGCACGGGTCTGGTTGACCAGTTCCTTGATCTCTGAGGATGTTGCAATGGGAATTGCGATGGAAATGAAGCGGGACTTGCGCACTTCCAATTCGCATTCGCATCGTTCAAGCAAAAGACGCATGCTACCACCTGTATCCGAACAGATTATCACAGGAAGCGGGTATATGAGCGACCAAGCGACCTGCCATCTCATCCAACAACGATTCTTCTTCCTCGTCAAGCACAAGTTCTGTACCGGCCAACGACTCTTTCAGTTGTTGTGTGGAACGCGCCCCTACCAAGATGGTGGAAAAATTCTGGTGCTGTGCCCAGAGAAGTGCCATCTGGGCAGAGGAACAACCTTTTTTGGTGGCTAGTTGACCAAGCGTATCCAGTAGTTTCAGGAAGGATGGGTAGACTTCCGGTGCATAGACATAGAGTGATGCCCGCCCGTCATGGGGTTTTTCGCGATGATGGCCTCCCAAGAGCCCCAGTCCGAGAGGACTGTACCCCACCAGTTTGAGGGAACGTTCCTTGGCAAAGGCTTTTATTGCTGCCAGTTCTCGTATCCAGAGCAGGGAACAGGGAACCTGCAGGTAGGTGAACGGTATGTCGTCAAGTGTGTTCAGCAGATCAAGGGGAGTATTGCAAAGCCCTAGGGTACGCACGAGTCCTTCCTCAACCAACTGGTATGCAGAGGCAAGGATTGGCTTCAGGGGAATGGTGCTGCTTGGCCAGTGCAGATAGAGGGTGTCGAGGTAATCGGTCTTCAGTCTTGCCAGACTCTTCTCCACATCCTGCCTGACGGTCGCAACCGTCTTGGGCATGAATTTGGAGGAGATATGCACTTCGCTTCGGTTTGGAAGGGAGGCAAGGACTGAGCCTATGCGTTGCTCGCTCAGACCATTGCCGTATGCGGGAGCTGTATCGATGTGACGGATTCCCCGAGCAAGGGCGAACCGCAGCAGTGTTTGGGCTTTCTCTTCCCCGGCTTCCGTCCAGAACCCGTGGGAAGGGCCGAACTGCCAGGTGCCCAGACCCAACTCAGATCTCTTCATCATCCTCTTCCAGGGTTATGCGCTTATCCACCATCACCTGGTCATCAAAGATGAAGAAACCTTCAAACCGTTTTCCTTCCATCGCAAGGGGAATCCAATGCAGGTCATCAGCCCACATCCTGTCGTAGGGAATCTCGCTGACCGGACACCAGAAGGGTCTGGCTTCATCGGTCTCCTGCATTTCCCCTTCGTAAGTGTCGGCAAAGTAGACATAGCCACGTTCAGCAAGCCCGTCACGGAATTGGAAGTTCAGCTTGCCCACCAACCTCAGGTTGTCAACAGAGAGATGCGTCTCCTCTGTGAACTCTCGCTTGGCAGCCTCAAGTGCTGTCTCTGTTTCCTCAATGTGTCCGCCCGGTGCATTGACCAAGCCCTTTCCAAGGCCAGTTTTCTTGTCAATCAGCAGGACCTTGTCTTCATGGAAGAGGTAGGTGATGACACAGATTTCCGTTGGTTCCCAGACATCCCAGTCGATATCGTCAACCGAGGCGGCATCCTTATCGGTGCTCACCAAAACTGCGGGTGTCTCGCTCGTTTTCTGTGCTTTCTCCTCACGCTTGGCAGCTTCCTCAGGATGTGCCTTGTCATAGCAGTCCTGGCAAAGGTTGTCATCGTGCCCGATGACATGGTTGAAGTCCAGGCGGGCGTTGCACTCAACACAGTGCAGGCGGAACGGAAGAGCCTTATTTCTCAGGAAGTAGAGCAGTGCCACACACACCAGAGCAACTACCCATGCAAGGTTGTGATTCCAATCCCTGGCGAGGATGGTCACCACCCCTACTTCAAAGAGCAGGAGAATGGAAGCCAGATAGATGGTGGCGAACCGCTTCTTGTTGGTCCCAGGAATTTTTCGCTGGGTGAAATTGAGCAGAAGGATGGCGATCAGAGCCCAAGTATAGTATTGTTCGATGGTTTGCAAGATCATGTAGCTAGGGTATAGGGCTCTTCCCCCTTCGTCAAGCTCGAGCCACTATTCTCGTTGAAGGCACTGCAATTTTAGAGTAAGCTTGCTATAGTATCTGATGCCATGGAGGATGCCAATGAAACAAGATGATATCGCCAAGTATATCGATCACACGGTGCTCGCAGCGAATGCGACTCGAGACAAGATTGAACAGATTTGCAAGGAAGCTGACCAGTACCACTTCGCATCGGTCTGTGTGAACAGCTGTTGGGTTGATCTGTGTGCAAAGCTTCTGGAAAAGAGCGAGGTGATGGTGTGCACCGTGGTCGGATTCCCCTTGGGGGCAATGTCCACCGAAAGCAAGGCCTATGAAGCCAAGAAGGCCGTGCTGGCTGGGGCTGACGAAGTTGATATGGTCATCAACATCGGGCATCTGAAGAACCATGATGATGACTTGGTGCAGGATGATATTGCTGCAGTAAAGGCGGTTTGTGGGAAGGCTCATCTGAAAGTGATCATCGAGACGTGCTTGCTGACTGATGAGGAGAAGGTGCGGGCTTGCAGAATTGCCAAGCTAGCCGGTGCAGACTTTGTGAAAACCTCCACAGGCTTCTCCACTGGCGGGGCAACCGTTGAGGACATCAAGCTGATGCGCAAGACAGTAGGGCCTGAGTTGGGAGTCAAAGCCTCAGGTGGCGTACGCACCTATGCGGATGCGAAGGCGATGATTGATGCAGGAGCTACCAGAATCGGAGCCAGTGCCGGCATTGCCATCGTAGAGGGCCAGCATGGGGCGAATTGAGCAGAAGACTGGGGGGACGGATTTTCTCAAGAGCCTGGGGTTTCCCACACTTGATGTCCATGATACGTTCTCCCATTTCGATTTTACCTTGCCTGGACGAAGAGTCCTGCTTATAGGTCCCATGGGTTCGGGCAAAACTGAGTTTGCAGCCCGGGTATGGCGTGATGCGGCAATCGCCCAAAAGAAGGGTGAGAAAGTCCGCTCCCTTACCAGCAGTGGCGAGGTTGACCGACGCAAGGTGTTTTTCATCCGCTCTGAAATTGACGGGGCCCGTTTCTCCGACTATCCCGAGGATGCTCTCTGTTACCGAAGCGGGTACGTCAGTTGTGGGGAAAATATCGCCAGGATCCGGGACTCATTCGGTCTTGAACGAGTGCTTGCCGACAATCCGACGGTCGGTACCTTCATCATTGATGAGGCATCATTTTTTGACGAGCGGCTGGCTTATGTGGTGCGCAACCACAGCTACGAGCGTGGGGTGATGTTCATTTTCCCCACCCTTATCCTCAATTTCCGCAGGGACCTCTTCAACTCAACGGCCCGGTTGATGCTCGACATTGCAACTGATGTGATTCCCTTGACCGCCTACTGCGAGCATCCTGATTGTATCAATGATGCCTTTTATACCTACCGCTACTATCAGGTGGAAGGAAAGGAGTGCCCGGCACTCTATTTCGATCCCCTGATCATTGTCGGGGGGGATTCGCATAAGGACAGCTCCCTTGAACCCAACTACGCCGCCCGTTGTGACGAACACCACTACCTTCCGGGCAAGGAGTATACCTTCTTCCATCTGAAGCCACTGGGAGAGGCAGCTGCCCGTGGGGAAGAGAAACCTCTGAAAACCGAGCTGTATGCACTCAAGCATGACATCAAGCAGTCGATGCTCTACCAGAACTTCTGTGAGCGGTACCGTGGTCGCAAGGATGAGGAAATCTTCTTCAATGCACTCAAGCCGCAGAATATCGCGGAAAAGGCTTTGATTTTCCTCTTCTGTGAGCAGAATCTTGTTCCCGAGGAGCTCTTGCTGCGGCTGGTTTCAGACCTTGATCTCGACACTGCATATCTGGGCAAGGTTCTTGCCGACAACAAGCGCCCTGTCTCCTTTGCACAGCCCTTCCTTTTTTAGAAGGGCGGAAATGTGCAAAAACACGTCAAGAAAGAGCCTTGAGCGCTTTGTTGGCGTGGTTCAGTATGTAGAGAGGAGCGAGAGGGTATCGGCCAAGGTTGCAGGGTTTGCATTCTCAAGCAAGGCAGGGACCTCAATCGACCGCTTTCTCAGTTCGGAGAACAGGTCCTTCCAGTCGAAGACCCCTTCGCCGACGGGAAGGTCCCCGATTTTGTAGCCATTGGAGTCTAGGCGATAATCTTTGACATGGAGGGCTGCAATGCGTGGACCGAAGGCATCGAGGGCTGCATTGACGAAGGTTCTCTGAGCCTCAATCGACGGCTTGCCCCTGCTGCTTCCATCCTGTTCGGCCAGGCCTGTCCACGGTACGAGGTTGATCGGGTCGTAGATGACCTTGAGGTGGGAGGTGTCGAACTTTTCCACCAAAGCGGCCATCCGTTCTATGGTGCTTATCGTGTGCTGTTTGCTTACCGCTTCAACCCCAACGATGGCATCATACTTGACTGCAGCCTCCACAAGGCGTTCAATGCTCCGGTAGAGGACATCGAGTACCTTTGGTTCTGCAGTATCAGGGTGGAAGGAGCAGTCAGCATTGAGCGAGCCGGTTTCGGTTCCTACCAAGGGGCAGCCAAGGAGATTGGCAAACTTGAGGTGTTGTTCGAATGAGGAGAGCTGCTCGTCCCTGATTGCCTTATCCGGATGAACCGGATTGATGTAGCAGCCAAAGACCGCTACAGAGGCACCTTTGGCAGCAAGCTCATCATGCAGGTTCTTGATGAATGCTTCGGTGTAGGAACTGGACATGGGGGCATCCCTGAGCACCTTGCGGATGGCAAGCTGGATGGGAATGGAAGGCCCATAGGTGGCGATGGCCGAAGCCAACTGTGTTGCTGAATCGAATGTGCCCAAGTCATGGGCTCTGAATCCTAGGTGTTTCATGGGAAAATTGTAGGCGTTCGGCAGGGAAAAGTAAAGGAAACGTAAGGAGATGATATTGTGAAGGAGTTTGCACTCAGCGAATTTGGGGCACAAGGAAACGGCACGTTTGACAATACACAGGTCTTTGAAAAGGCTTTTCAGGCAGTCTGTGACGGAGGCGTATTGCACATTGGAAAGGGAACCTACCTCACCGGTCCTCTGTGTCTCAAGGGAAAGGAAATCGTTCTTGATTTCGCAGAAGGCTCGGTCATCCGCTTTATTGCTGACGAAACGCTGTACCGGCCGGTCCTCTCGCGCTGGGAGGGAGTGAATTGCTACTGCATGCATCCCTGCTTTCTCATCACCGAGAGCGATGGCATCATTCTCAAGGGAAACGGTGTCATCGAAGGCAATGGAAGCTGGTGGTGGAAGAAGGCAAACGAGAAGAGGAACACCCAAATGGGCCCTGTCTCCCCTATGGAGCAGGAGCTTGCCCGACTCAATCCCGGGTATGAGACACAGCAAGGGGGAGGGGGAGGCCGGCAAAGCCAGTTTCTGCGCCCGCCCTTGGTGCAGATCCTGAGGAGTAATAATGTGAAGCTTGAAGGCATGACCCTCCAGGACAGCCCCTTCTGGACACTCCACCCTCTCTACAGCACCAATGTAATCCTGAAGGATATGAAAATCCACAACCCCAAGGATGCCCCCAATACCGATGGCATCGATGTTGACTCCTGCGGTTTTGTCACCATCAAGGATTGCGACGTGGATGTGGGAGATGATGGGATAGCGCTCAAGAGCGGCAGTGGACCTGACGGTATTGCCACGGGCCTTTCAACCCACGATGTCCTCATCCGGGGATGTACTGTCAGGAATGCCCATGGGGGAGCGGTCATCGGCAGTGAAACTGCAGCAGGCATCCATGCTGTCAAGGTGCAGGATTGCTTCTTCGATGGAACCGATCGGGGAATCCGGATCAAGACTCGACGAGGCAGGGGAGGAGCAATTTCCAACCTCCATTTCTCAGCCATCCGAACGAGAAGAAACCTCTGTGCACTCACCCTGAATATGTACTATCGCTGTGGAAGTCTGGACCCGGAGGAGTTCTCCTTGCAAAAAATGCCGGTTGTCTCCACAACCCCAAGCATTGCGGATGTCCTCATTGAGAATTGCCGCATGGAAGAGTGCACCGCTTCTGCTGCCTTCATTGTCGGTCTTCCCGAACAACCGATCAGAGGTCTGGAGATTCGAAACTGCTTCTTCTCAGTTGCCGAAGAGCATCTTCAGGATGTCAATGAGAGCGAGATGTATGCAGGTCTTCCCACTCCAAGCTCACGAGGGATTCGGTTGCGAAATGCATCCTATACGCTCAAGGATGTGGTGGTGGAAGGCACTGATCAGCCGTTCTGCATAGAAGATGGGGTTGTCTCCCAATCCTAGGGCGAACATGAAGCAGGCTGCCGTTTGTTGGCAGCCTGTCTTCTCTCTATGCTTCGTTCTTGTTCAGAAGCCGGACCCGGTCGGCCGTGAAGTCAATCGAGACGGCCTCCCCTTCCTTGAACACCTTCTTGGCATGGGGGTCGTCGATCTGGACAAGGACTTCACCAAAGGATGTGTGTATGAATGCCTCAAGGCTGTTGCCGAGATAAACATTCATCCTGACCTTGCCCTCAATCTTTCCGGCGCCACTCTCCACAACTCTCAAGGATTCGGGACGAGCCATGAGAACGGCATCACTGCCGACCTCAACATCATCGGCCGCACGTTCAACCAGGACTTCCTTATCGCCAAGCTGGCAAGTCCAGACTTTCTTGTCATGTTTTGTTACAGTGACGGGGAAGAACGCAGCCTTGCCGACGAATCCGGCAACAAAGCGGGAGTTTGGATCCTCATAAATCTCACTGGGTGAGCCTATCTGGCGAATATACCCGTTCTTCATGACTACCACACGGTCGGAAAGGCTCATTGCCTCAACCCGGTCGTGGGTGACATACACAGCGGTGATGCCCAGCTCCTTCTGGATCTTGCGGATTTCAACGCGCATCTGCTCCCGCAGCAGCGCGTCGAGGTTCGAGAGCGGTTCATCCAACAGCAGGACGGATGGGGTGACGATGAGGCTGCGGGCCAGAGCCACGCGCTGCTGCTGACCTCCAGAGAGCTTGGAAGGGGCACGATCGCCATAGGTTGCAAGACCAACCAGCTCCAAGGTCTCATTGACCCGTTTGGTGATTTCCTCTTGCGGAACCTTTCTCAGCTTCAGACCATAGGCGACATTGTCAAAGACCGTCATATGGGGGAAGAGTCCGTAGCTCTGGAACATGGTTGCCGTGTCACGCTTGTTCGGCGGCAGCATGGTCACTTCCTCGTTGCCGATGTAGATTTTTCCTTCGGTGGGAAGCTCAAATCCTGCAATCATCCGCAAGGTGGTGGTTTTTCCGCAACCGGAGGGACCGAGCAAGGTCACCAGTTCTCCCGGTTCGATGACAAAGTGCGAATCATTGACAGCAATGACGTCAGCCTTTCCTTTTACGTCCTTGAATTTCTTTGTTACATGCTCAAGGGTTACCGATACGCTTTTCTTTTCCATGGATCACCACCTTAGCGGGCTGAGATAGATTTCTGGGTGAGCTTGTCATCACGGACCACGACCTGCATCAGACCCCATACGGAGAGGACGATGACGATCAGGATGGTTGACAAGACGCTGGCAAGACCGAATCTGAGGTTTTCGGAGAAGTTGAAGATCAGGACGGTCAGGTGATTCCAGCGAGCCGATATCAGGAAGATGATGGCACTTACCGCAGTCATGGACCGTACGAAGGTGTAGGACATGCTGGACAGGAAGGCCGGTCTGATCAGCGGCAGGACGATGGTCCTGAAAACCGTGGGTACATCAGCACCCAAGTCTGCAGCTGACTCCTCGATGGCCGGATCAATCTGGTGGAGGGCTGTGATGCCATTCTCCAAGCCGACCGGCAGTTCGCGGATGATGTAGTTGATGACGATGATCGCCCCTGTCCCGACCAGCAGCAACGGCTGCTTGTTGAAGGCAAGGACATAGCTGATGCCGATCAGGGTGCCTGGTATTGCATACGGGGTCATGATCAGCATCTCCAGCATGCGCTTGCCGGGGAACTTCTTGCGGACGATCAGCATTGCGCTGAGCATGGCAAGCAGGCCTGCAATCGGGGTTGCAATCAATGCAAGCGTCACGGTGTCACGGATTGAGGTCCAGCCACGCGCGAGTGCTTCACCCCAGTTTGCAAGGGTGAAGGAGTAATCAATACCCCAGTTGACCACAAAGCAACCAGCGACGATGGTCAGGTAAAGGGCTGCGATGAAGCCGATGAAGAGCCAGGAACCAATCTCCAGGATCTTGCGAACCGGTGTGTTGGTCAGCTCGGTGAGGTTGGTGGAAGGTTTGCCTGTCACCGTCACAAAACTCTTCTTGGAGACCCAGTTGCGCTGGATCAGGAACGCTGTGAGGGTGGGCATCAACAGGATGAAGGAGAGAGCCGATCCGGCTCCCAGGTTGCTTCTTCCGGTTACCAGCATGTATGCCTCCGTGGAGAGGACACGATAGTCACCACTGAGAAGCAGGGGGTTTGCAAAGTCTGCAAGGGAGTTGGTGAAGACCAACAACCATGCTGACAGGATGCCGGGAGCGGAGAGCGGCAGGGTGATGGACTTGAAGGTTTGCCAGCGGGTGGCGCTCAGGTCCAGGGAAGCATCCTCTACGGTGGAATCGATTTGCCTGAGTACCCCGCTGATGGTCATGAAGGCAATCGGGAACATCCCGATGACCTGGACCAAGGTAAGGCCACCAAGGCCATAGATGGAGGTGTTCAGGTGCAAGAGTTGCTTGCTTATCAACCCATTGTTTCCGAACAACAGGATGATGGAGAGCGAGAGGGAGAACGGCGGGGAGATCACCGGCATGGTTGCCAAGGTTGTCATCAGTTTTTTCTGCCTGAAAGAAGTTCGTTCGATCAGGAAGGCGAACATATACCCGACCAATGTGGAAATGGTGGCGGTCAGGACACCGAGCCTCAGCGATCCCCAGAGGGCAATCAGATAGGTGGGGGAGAGGCTCTCTTTCCAGGTCTGCAAGCTGAAGACGCCATCCTTCATGAAGGAGAGTCGTACGGCTTCCAGCAAGGGATAGGCGATGAAGACCAGTACGATGCCGAAGAGGGCAAGTACCATGAAGCCTGTCATGGGGTCTCGGGTGAACATGATCACCAACATGATTCCCAGGAAGATCACTGCAGCCACGATGAAAAGGGTTCTCAGAAGGTTGTTGAAACCGGTGGCCGTACTGGTGGGGACCAGAATCATGACAGCACCGGAGACCTGGTAGCCGGTTTCATCCACTACCGGGACGAAGTAGACCTGACTGGGAGCTGTTTCATAGCTGTTTGCATCGGGATCGAGGCTGTAGTCAGCCTTGTAGGATGAGTCAAGCCGCATTGGTTCCAGATAATAGGCACTCTCCATACCCTTTTGGAACTCCGTTGTGCTTCGGTAGGCATTGAAGAGGGCGAGTGTGGACTCAGAACCAGTGGCTGGCTTGAAGTCAAAGGAAGTTTCATCAAAGGCAAGGTAGAGAGCCCGGCTGCCGGGAATGATTTCCTTGACGGTAGGAATCCAAGAGGCAAAGGCTTGTTCGGTTCGTTCATCAGGTACTGTTTCTGCAAACAGTTCAATCTCATTGAAGTTCCGCTGTTCCTCATAGGATCGGAAATTTGAGGAGAGCGTACTGTACATCCAGAAGTCGGCCAGCAGGAAGATCAGTGCCGCAGCGCAGAACTGAAGGATGCGTTTTTTTGTAAACATCGATGCATTCCGTTGGGACTACACACCCTGCAAGGAGTACTTGCAGGGTGGTAGGAAAAGCCAAATTACCCGAAGGCAATTATCTCTTGTTGCCGATTTCGTTGGTCCAGCGGTCGAGCAGGCGAGTCTTGTTGACCTTATCGCCATCCCAAGCCATATCCTGTACAACGGTTTTGATTTCGTTGATGGAGAGGGCATCGGGGTGCTTTGCTGCGCCTTCAGCAACCAATACGACATACCATTCGGTGAAGGTCGACTGGGCTACAGGGCTGGAAAGAATCCAGTCGTACAGTCTCTTGGCATTGACGGTATCCTTGCCGCCCTTGACGAGGGACATGGATGCCAATTCGTAGCCGGTGCCTTCGGCAGGAGCTGTGATGACGATCGGGGATCCAGCTGCCTTGAGCTTGACCTGGTCATGCGCATAGCCGATGGCGATGGGGATCTCACCGGTTGCAACGCTCTTGCCAGGGGCAGAGCCACTCTTGGTGTACTGGTCGATGTTCTTGTCCAGTTCCTTCATGTACTCGATCATCTTGTCCTCGGTGCCGAAGATATCAAGCATCGTGGTCAGGACGTTGTAGGCAGTACCGGAGGAGTTCGGGTTTGCAACGCGGATATATCCCTTGTACTCGGGCTTCAGCAGGTCTGCCCAGCTCTTCGGAGCCTCGAAACCCAGTTCCTTGGCACGGTCAAGGTTGGTGACGAAGGTAAGGGGTCCGACATACAGACCGATGAAATAGTTCTCAGCATCGCGGAACTGCTCGGGGGTCTTGGACGTATAGCGGCTCACATACGGAGTGGTCAGGCCCTTGCTCTTGGCAGTGATGTGGTCAAGACCGACACCTCCGACCCAGATGGAAGCCTGGGGATTGGCTGACTCAGCTTCAAGACGGGCAACAGCCTCGCCACCGCTGAGACGGACAAAATTGACTTTGATGCCGGTTTCAGCCTCAAAGAGCTGGAACAGCTTGGCTGCAAGGGGCTCCTCAAGGGTGGTGTAGGCGTTTACGCTACCGGATGCGGCGGCTGCCGGAGCAGGAGCTGCTGCGGGTGCTGCGGCGGGTGCTGCAGGTGCTGCTTCCTGACCGCCCTGTGCGAACAGGGAGCCGGTGAGCACTGCCAGAATAAGCAGGATCGCAAGTGTTTTTTTCATTCTTTCCTCCAAGTGCAATGTGGACAACCATCCTTATGGATGGACAAATACAACAATACGTAATGCTAACCCCCTGCCCTTTGCCCCGTCAAGCTAAATAACTGCAAGGCAAAAAACAGTGACACTATCACAAAATCAATCTATGGTAATCAACCTGGCTGCAGACCTTGAATCCCAGGCTGCGGTAGAGAGCGAGCGCCGGAGGATTTTCCGA